>NZ_VFVC01000079.1:0-11576 GCF_006441575.1 Mesorhizobium sp. B2-4-12 | reverse complement strand
CACGCCATTGTTGAGGGCTTCGTCCTTGCAAACCCATACTGACCACCGCCAAATCAAATGTGTGCGCACGCTAGCCCCCTTGAGGGGAGGGTGCCGAGCGAAGCGAGGCGGATGGGGTCGTCTCGCGTCGAGCACCGCCGCAAGGACCCCACCCGTCCATCCGCCTTCGGCGGCTGTCCACCCTCCCCTCAAGGGCAGGGAATACCCAGTTTCCACCGTCCCGGCAGGCTGATAGGCTCGGCACTGAGCTGGAGGACACAGCGATGCCGGTCAATCTTGACGAACTGAAGAACGCCACCAATCTGCGCGGACGCGGCGCGCGCGCCGGCAGCGTCTTTATCGCACCCGTCGACGGCAAGGCGCATGTCTCGGGCGAGCGCAAGGTACCGCTGCTCGACAAAACCATCCCTGAGCTTTTCTCCGATACCGTCAGCAAATATGGCACGCTCGATGCCGCCGTCTTTGTCGGCCAGGACAAGCGCTTCACCTGGAGCGAACTGTCGGACACGGTGGATGCGCTGGCCGCCGGCTTCCTGGCGCTGGGCCTGGAAAGGGGCGACCGCGTCGGCATCTGGTCGCCCAACCGTTGGGAATGGCTGGTGACGCAATTCGCCACCGCCCGCATCGGCCTGATCCTGGTCAACATCAACCCGGCCTACCGGCTGATCGAGCTGGAATATGCGCTCAACAAGGTCGGCTGCAAGGCGCTCGTCACCGCCGCCAGCTTCAAGACGTCGGACTATCTCGGCATGATCGAGACGCTGGCGCCGGAGATCGCAACGGCCACGCTGGGCAAACTCGAGGCAACGAAACTACCGTCACTGAAGATCGTCATCCGCATGGGCGAGGACAATTCGCCAGGCATGTTCAATTTCGGCGACGTGCTGGCCATGGCCGGCCGCGATGAGCATGACAGCCTCGATCGCATCTCCGAGGGGCTGAAGCCGAACGAGGCGATCAACATCCAGTTCACCTCAGGCACGACGGGCGCACCCAAGGGCGCGACGCTCACCCATTCGAACATCGTCAACAATGGCAACTTCGTCACCTCGGCGATCAAGCTCACCGTCGACGACCGGCTCTGCATCCCGGTGCCGCTCTATCATTGCTTCGGCATGTCGATGGGCACGATGGGCTGTGTCTCCAAGGGCGCGACCATGGTTTTCCCGAGCGAGGGCTTCGATCCCGGCCTGACGCTGAATGCCGTTTCGCAGGAGCGCTGCACCGGCCTTTATGGCGTGCCGACCATGTTCGTCGGCATGCTCGACCACGCGGATTTCGACACATTCGATCTTACCAGCCTGCGCACCGGCATCATGGCCGGTTCGCCATGTCCGATCGAGGTGATGAAGAAGGTGGTGTCGCTGATGCACATGTCGGAGGTGACCATCGCCTACGGCATGACCGAGACCAGTCCGGTGTCGTTCCAGAGCGGCGTCGACGATCCGCTGGAAAAGCGCGTCTCCACCGTCGGGCGCGTCCACCCCCATGTCGAGGTCAAGGCCGTCGATGCCGATGGCGTCACCGTTGCGGTCGGGGCGCCGGGCGAATTGTGCACGCGCGGCTATTCGGTGATGAAGGGCTATTGGGACGACGAGGCCAAGACCCGCGAGGCGATCGACAGCGACGGCTGGATGCACACCGGCGACCTCGCAACAATAGACGCAGAGGGCTATTGCAACATCGTCGGCCGGGTCAAGGACATGGTCATCCGTGGCGGCGAGAACGTCTACCCACGGGAGGTCGAGGAATTCCTCTACCGCCATCCCAAGGTGCGGGAAGTGCAGGTGTTCGGCATTCCCGACGCCAAATATGGCGAGGAGCTGTGCGCCTGGATCGTGCTGAAACCCGGCCAGATCGCCACCGAGCAGGAGATCAAGGCCTTCTGCGCCGACCAGATCGCCCACTACAAGGTGCCGCGCCACATCCGCTTCCGCACCGAATTGCCGATGACGGTGACCGGCAAGCCGCAAAAATTCCTGATGCGCCAGGCTATGGTGGAAGAACTGGGCCTGGTGACGCAGAAGACGGCGTAAAAGGGGCAATCTTCAGATGATGCCTGCGCTCTAAGCCAAGGGCCGAGCATCCCAGCCTTGCTCTTGAGGTCGCCCGCGCCCGGTTCTGCTAGTCCGAAAACTTCACGCTCACTCCGCGCTGCCGAAAATAAGCCTGCATCAACTTGCGACCCGAGCGGTTGTTCTGCGCCAACCTGGTCGGATCGAACACTGCCTGCTTTATCCCCTCCCGTGTCAGCGCTGCCTTGAGCGTCGCTATATGTGCGTCGATATCGGCATTGTCCGCTCGCAGTGAAGCGTAGATACTTTCGGTCGCCTCGGCCACGGTCAATTCGCTCACGGGTGTCGTCCTCTGATTGGTTGGGCAGCTGCCTAGCACAGATCCGCGGCTCAGCCGATACCGATAAGACCATCAGTCCACAGCGTCCCGGTGGTCAGCGCAATCCATCGATGAGGCACAAAGCCGCCCCGCCATTATCGCCTCACGAAGGCGTCTTTGGTCGTTCCTTACCCGAAAGCCGCCTCCCTACCGCCGTCCGCCCCTCATCTCCGACGGCCGTGGCGCTGTCCCGGGCTCCTGCACAAGCGGTCCGAGCAGCACTTCACCGAACAGCGGCTGGTAGCTCCTGCGCACCGCCGGGTCTTCCTTGAAGGACAGCGCGTACTGGCCGATCTGGTGGAAATAGGTGATGCGGGCCCTGACCAGGCTTTCATCCGGGGGATAGCCCATGGCGCGGAACGAGCGGATCAGGAGTTCGATGCGCAGGTTGTCCATGTCCTTGACTTCCTGCGTCAGCTTCTTCGACGTTCGCGACCAGTCGCGCACCGCCAGATCCAGCAATGGGCTGAACGGCGCTTCATCCACCCAGACATGCACGATGTCGGTGAAGAATTGCAGGCCATCGATATCGTGCATGTCGCGCATGGCCCAGAAGGGCGCGCAATTGATGTTGCGCCACTCCTGCAGCAGGCCGTCGCGAAGATCGGCCAAGCTGGCGAAGTGGAAGTAGAAGGAGCCGCGCGTCACCTTGAACTGGTGCGCAAGGCGATCAATCTTGACCTCTGCGATGCCGCGCTTCTCCAGCACCTTGCGCGCCGCCGCGATCCAGGCCTCGCGGCTGAGCGTCTGCCGCGCCGCCTTCTGACCCGGGGCGGCCTTGGACGGTCTCTTGCCTTTGGCCGGGGCGCTGTCCGCTTTCATGTGGTCAAGACCTTCATCGCCATGCGCGACGCCTCCAACCCGTTCGCCGGCTTCGATGCGCTTCGCGATTCTCCAGAGTCCATCTATCGCGGAAGGCCAAAGCAATTCCAGGAAAAGTGGTTTTCCGTCCGGAATTGCACAGAAACAAGGCTCTTAGCTCAGGGTAATGCGCTGATCCGCTCCAGCATGAGCTCGAAGAACGGCGCCGGATCGATGCGCCGCAGGACGTTGCAGTTTTTGCGCCGGCCGGTCACGTGCCACCAATCGACCACGGTCATGCCGATCGTCTCCGGCGAGACGATGTCGACAGTCACCGCGCACTGGCGCTGCTCATAGAGCTGCGGCGCCAGCAGATAGCCGGTGACGCAGGCATCGTGGATGGGGCGCGCCGGCGTTTCGAATTTGTGGGTGCCATACTGGCGGTAGAAGTCCGCGAGGTTCGCGGCCTCGATCGCGGCGCGACTGCCGGTTGCGCGCAGGCGCTCCAGCCACTCGGGCGTCATAAGCGCGGTGTATGTGCAGTCTATGCCCGCCATGGTCACGGGCACGCCGCTATCGAACACCTTGTGCGCGGCATGCGGGTCGACGAAGATGTTGAACTCGGCGGCAGGCGTGGCGTTGCCGCCCTGGAAGAAGCCGCCGCCCATCAGCACGATTTCGCGCAGGCGCGGCACGATTCTCGGCTCCATGGTCATGGCCATGGCAAGGTTGGTCATCGGCCCGAGCGTGCAGACGGTCAGCTCGCCCTCCGGCGCATCCATGATCGTGCGCACCATGTAGTTGACGGCGTGTTCGCTCTTGAGCGGCGTCACCGGTTCGGGCAGGTCGGCACCGTCGAGGCCGGTTTCGCCATGCACATATTCGGCCGTGATCAGCTTGCGCACCATCGGCGCCGCGCATCCGGCATAGACCGGCACATCCGGTCGCCCGGCAAGCTCGACCACCTTCAGCGCGTTCTTCGACGTCAGGGCAAGCGGCACGTTGCCGCCGACCGTGGTGATGCCGACCACCTCGAGCTCGGACGGGGATCCCAGCGCGAAGAGGATCGCGAACGCGTCGTCCTGGCCCGGATCGGTGTCGATGATGATCTTACGTGGTGCCATGATGCCGCGTCCTTCCTTTTGCGATCGAAAGCCTATTGATGAGGCCGCTCGGATGTGTAGAAATACAGTACTGTATCTTATGTTCAAGACAGGGTGTTCGAAAATGGATGCACAAGAGCGCGGCGATTTTTCCGAAATTCCAATCCTCGACGTCTCCGCGCTCTATGGCGACGACGAGGGCGCGATCCGGGCCACGGCGGCGACGCTGCGCCGCTATCTCGAGACGATCGGCTTCCTCTATGTCACGGGTCGTCCGATTCCGCGCGCCGATGTCGAAGCCGTCCGCGAAGCCAGCAAACGCTTCTTTGCCTTGCCTGAAGAGGAAAAGGCGAAGCTGAAGATCGACAAGAATTTCCGCGGCTACCTGCCCTTTGCCGGCTCGACCATCGTGACCTCGTCGGTGGCGACCGTCAGCAAGCCCAACCAGAGCGAATCGATCTTCTTCATGCACGAGGTCGGCGCCGAAGACCCCAGGGCCCTGGCCGAAAAGCCGCTGCAAGGCCCCAACCAGTGGCCGGACGAGGCTGCCGTTGCGGGCTTCAGGCAGACGATCGAGCGCTATGTCGACGAGATGGGCACGCTGGCGCGCAAGATGGTCCGCGCCATCGCGCTCTCGCTCGGACTGCCCTCCGACAGCCTCGACCGCTATTTCGAGCAGCCGACGACCTTCCTGCGGCTGCTGCATTATCCGACGCAGCCGCAGGAAGAGGGGCTCTTCGGTTCGGCGCCGCACACCGATTATGGTTTCATCACCTTGCTGGCGCAGGACGATGTCGGCGGCCTTGAGGTCAAGAACAAGGCCGGCGACTGGGTGCCTGCACCGCCGGTCCCGGATTCCTTCGTCATGAATGTCGGCGACATCCTGGCGCGCTGGTCGAACGACCAGTTCGTCTCGACGCCGCACCGCGTCATCAACCGCTCGGGACGCGAGCGCTATTCCCAGCCCTTCTTCTTCGATCCGTCCATGGACGAGACGATCGAGGCGCTGCCGGTCTGCGTGCCGGCCGGCACGCAGCCGAAATACGAGCCGGTGCTCTACGGTGACTACCTGATGGAGCGCATCGACAAGAATTACCATTACCGCAAGAAGAAGGCGGCGGAAGCGGCCAACGCGTAAGCGAATGCCGAGCCCGGGCCGGTTCCGAACGGAGACCGGCCCGGACTTTGCGTGGTTTTGCCTGATGAAGACTGCAAACAAGCAAAAGAAAGGGGAACAGCAATGAATGCATATCTGCGAATGACCGGCCTTGCGCTGGCGATCTCCGTGACAGCCTGGGGTGGGATTTCCAAGGCCGCCGACGTGCCGAAATCGGCCGACGTCAAGCAGAGCGGAACGCTTGCCGTCGCCAACACGCTGGACTTCGCGCCGTTCGAATATCTCGATGCCGACGGCAAGCAGACCGGCATCATCATCGAACTGGCCGGCGAGGTGGCCAAGCTCGTCGACACCAAGCTCGACGTGCAGCGCACGCCGTTTCCTTCCATGATACCCGGGCTTGCCGCCGGCCGCTTCAAGATCGCCTGGGAGACGTTCTCGGCCACGCCCGAGCGGTTGAAGCAGGTCGATTTCGTCATGTTCCTGAAGGCTGGGCTGGCCGTCTCGACGTCGCCCGACAAGAAGGCGAGCTTCAGCGGCGACACCCCGCTCTGCGGAAAGCGCATCGGCGTCTCGGCCGGCAGCGCCTCGGATTTCCTGGTCGACAAGCTCGGCAAGGAGTGCACCGACAAGGGTCAGGCAGCCATCGAGAAGTCCGTCTTCAACTCCTCGACCGATATCGTCCAGGCCGTGCTGTCCGATCGCGTCGACGCCCGTATGGACGATGCGACCGCGTCGAGCTATTTCGAGGTGACGAGCAAGGGGCAACTGGTGGTGCTGCCGACGCTTTACGAGGTTGCGCCCCTCGGCATGGCGATCGCCAAGGGCGACAAGGAGACCGCCGACATGATGGTGGCAGCACTTGCCGAACTGTTCAAGAATGGCACCTACAAGGCTATCCTCGAGAAGTACGGCATGGGCGCCTACGCCATCAAGGAACCTTACTTCGTCGGGTCCATGGACGCGCTCCGCGCCGAATGAAAATTACCCGGCGCCTGATCCTCAATCAGGCGCCGGCCAGCAACCAGGAGACTGTTGATGGGCGTGGCCCACCAGACCGATATTGGTGTCGAGCCGGGCGCTGCCGCTGCCGTGTCGCGATTGACCGTCGTGCCGCAGCGCCGCTACGGCATCTGGGTAGGCACGGCGTTCGCCCTGCTGCTGGCCTTCCTGATTATCCGTGCTTTCGCCAGCAATCCCGCCTTCGCCTGGGGCACGGCGGCCGGCTACCTGTTCCATCCCTCGATCATGCGCGGTCTCGGCAACACGCTGATGCTGACCGTCATCATCATGGTGCTGGGCATCGTGGTCGGCACCGTCATTGCCATCATGCGGGTGTCGCCAAGTCCGGTGCTGCGTGGCTTCGCGGGCGTCTATGTCTGGTTCTTCCGGGGTGTCCCGGCCCTGATCCAGCTGATCTTCTGGTTCAACCTCTCGCTGCTGGTGCGCGAGATTTCGCTCAGCCTGCCTTTCCTGGGCACGCTTTTCTCCGTGCGCACCAATGATTTCATGACCCCGTTCCTTTCCGCCGTCGTCGCGCTTTCGCTCTGCGAGGCCGGTTACATGGCCGAGATCATCCGTGCCGGCATCAAATCGGTGCCATCAGGCCAGTCGGAGGCTGCGAGCGCGCTCGGCATGCCTTACCGCATGATCCTGAAGCGCATCACCCTGCCGCAAGCCATGCGTTTCGTGCTGCCGCCGACCGGCAATGAGGCGATCAATCTCCTGAAGATGACCTCGCTGGTGACGTTCATCGCCGTCGACGACCTGTTCTACACGGCGCAAAGCATCTATGCGCGCACCTTCGAGACGATCCCGCTGCTGATCGTGGTCGCCTTCTGGTATCTCGCGGTGGTCAGCATCATGTCGGTGGGACAGCATTTCCTCGAACGCTATTTCGGCCGCAGCGACACGCGCCGAGATCCCCTGACGCTGCGCGCCCTGCGCAACGCCATCAGCCTGCGCGGCGTTGCCCGATGAGTGGTGTGAAGTCCGAAAATCGTGCCCGCTTCGGCGTGCCGGCCAACTCCATGGTGTTCGCACGCGGCGTGCGAAAATCCTATGGCCCGCTCGAAGTGCTGAAGGGCGTCGACCTCGATGTCTCTGAGGGATCGGTGGCCTGCATCATCGGCCCGTCGGGATCCGGCAAGAGCACGTTCCTGCGCTGCATCAACCATCTGGAGAAGCTCAGCGCCGGCATTCTTTTGGTGGACAGCCAGTTCGTCGGCTACGACCTCCAGGGTGAGAAGCTCTACGAGGTCAAGGACGATCTCCTGTGCCGGCGCCGGGCCGAAATCGGCATGCTGTTCCAGTCCTTCAACCTGTTCTCGCACATGACGGTGATGGAGAACCTGATCGAGGCACCGACGCAGGTGCGGCGCATCCCGGCCGACCAGGCCAAGGCAGAGGCCGAAGTCCTGCTGCGGCGCGTTGGCCTCGCCGACAAGGTCGACCGCTATCCGCGCGAGCTTTCCGGCGGCCAGCAGCAGCGCGTGGCGATCGCCCGCGCCATGGCCATGAAGCCGAAGGTGCTGCTCTTCGACGAGCCGACATCGGCGCTCGATCCGGAACTGGTCGGCGAGGTGCTGCAGGTAATGCGCGATCTCGCTGAAAGCGGCATGACGATGGTCGTTGTCACCCATGAGATCGGCTTTGCCCGCGAGATCGGCGATCAGCTCGTCTTCATGGACGGTGGTGTGATCGTCGAACGTGGCGCGCCGCGCGAGATGATCGCCAACCCGCAATCGCCGCGCACTCGCGAGTTCCTGTCCCGGGTTTTGTGAGGGCCGGTCTGACCGCTCCTCAGGCTGCCAGCACCGCCGCGCCGAGGCTTCGGAGGATCTTGGCGAGTTCCACGCATTCGCCGTGGCGGGCATTGTTGCGCCGCCAGGCAAGGCAGATCATCCGTTGCGGCATCGGCTCCTGAAACGGCACGATCTTGAGGTCGGGGATGGCGCCGGCCGGTCCAGCCGCCATTTCGGGAATGAGCGTGACGCCGAGCCCGTGCGCCACCATCTGCAGAAGCGTGGTCAGGCTGGTAGCGCCGTAGCTTGCCATCGCCACCGGCCGCACATTGCCGCAGACCGCCAACGCCTGTTCACGCAGGCAATGCCCTTCCTCGAGCAGCATCAGCCTCTCCAGTGCCGGGCTTTCGGGCGGAACCGGCGGCGAGGCAAAGGCCGGATCGCCTGATGGCACGGCCAGGAAGAACCGGTCGGAAAACAGCGCTTCGGTGATCAGCCCAGGATGGTCGAGCGGAAGTGCCGCGATGAAGGCGTCGAGCTTGCGCGATGCGGTGTCCTCGACCAAAGAGGTGGTGACCGCCTCGCGCAGTTCGAGCAGCAAGGCAGGGAAATGCTTCTTCAGTTCGGGCAGGGCGCGCGGCAGAAGATAGGGCGCGACGGTTGGGATGATACCCAGCCGGAAACGCCCCTCCATGGCCGTGCGACCGTGCCGCGCCGTCGTCTCGACGTCACGTATGTCGGCCAGGATGCGCTCGATGCGCGGCAAGAGCGCGATCGCTTCGTCGGTCATTCGGACCGACCTGCCGCCGCGTTCGAACAGCCGGCAGTTCAGGCGCTGCTCCATTTCCGCGATCTGCGAGGAGAGCGCCGGCTGGCTGACGCCGGCGAGTTTCGCCGCGCGTCCGAAATGCAGCGTCTGCGCCAACGCGTCGAAATAATGCATCTGCCGGACGGTCAAGCCTATCATAAGAAAATCCTATTGAAATGAACAGGAAAGGCAATTTGTTTTTATCGCGAATGCGGCCTAGTCTGGAATCATTCCAGAATGGTGTGCCTCGGCTGCCTGGGAAACCTCGGCAAAAATTGGAGAATAAGATGGACGCGAAAACCGACGACAACAGCGCTGGCAAGTGCCCCGTGGCGCATGGATCCGCCGGCAGGACCAACCGTGACTGGTGGCCGAACCAGCTCGATCTTGCCGTTCTTCATCAGCAGTCCAACCTGTCGGACCCGATGGGTGAGGACTTCGACTATGCAAAGGAATTCAAGAGCCTCGATCTCGATGCGGTGATCAAGGATCTCCGCCACGTCATGACGGATTCGCAGGATTGGTGGCCGGCCGACTTTGGCCATTACGGCCCTTTGTTCATCCGCATGGCCTGGCACAGCGCAGGCACCTATCGCATCGGTGACGGCCGTGGTGGAGCCGGAGCTGGCCAGCAGCGTTTCGCGCCGCTCAACAGCTGGCCGGACAACGCCAATCTCGACAAGGCCCGCCGCCTGCTGTGGCCGGTCAAGCAGAAATATGGGCGCAAGATCTCCTGGGCTGACCTGTTGATCCTCACCGGCAATGTCGCTCTGGAATCGATGGGCTTCAAGACTTTCGGTTTTGCCGGTGGGCGCGCCGACGTGTGGGAGCCCGAACAGGATGTGGACTGGGGTTCGGAGACCAAGTGGCTCGGCGACGAGCGCTACTCCGGCGACCGCGAGCTTCAGGGCCATCTCGGCGCCGTACAGATGGGCCTGATCTACGTCAATCCGGAAGGCCCGAACGGCAAGCCCGATCCGCTGGCCGCGGCGCGCGACATCAGGGAAACCTTCGCCCGCATGGCGATGAACGACGAGGAAACCGTGGCGCTGATCGCCGGTGGCCACACCTTCGGCAAGACCCATGGCGCCGGCGACGCCTCGCTGGTGGGGGCAGAGCCGGAAGGCGCCGGCATCGAGGCGCAGGGCCTCGGCTGGTCGAGCAAGTATGCCACCGGCATTGCCGGCGACGCCATCACTTCGGGTCTCGAGGTCACCTGGACCACGACGCCGACCAAATGGAGCAACAACTTTTTCGACAACCTCTTCAACTACGAATGGGAACTGACGAAGAGCCCGGCCGGTGCCCATCAGTGGACGCCGAAGGGCGGCGCCGGCGCCGGCACGGTGCCGGATGCGCATAATCCCTCCAAGCGTCGTGCGCCGGCGATGCTGACCACCGACCTCGCGCTGCGTTTCGACCCGGCCTATGAGAAGATCTCGCGGCGTTTCCACGAGCATCCGGATCAGTTCGCCGATGCCTTCGCCCGCGCCTGGTTCAAGCTGACCCATCGCGACATGGGTCCGGTCGCGCGCTATCTCGGCCCGTTGGTGCCGAAGGAAGAACTGATCTGGCAGGATCCGATTCCGGCGATCGATCATGAACTGGTCGGCGAGCAGGACATTGCGTCGCTGAAGGCGAAGATCCTTGCATCGGGTCTGTCGGTTTCCGAGTTGGTCTCGACCGCCTGGGCCTCGGCCTCCACGTTCCGCAATTCCGACAAGCGCGGCGGCGCCAACGGCGCCCGCATCCGCCTGGCGCCGCAGAAGGACTGGGACGTCAACCAGCCGGCTGAACTGGCGAAGGTGCTTGCCAAGCTTGAGGGCATCCAGAGTGAATTCAACGCCGGCGGCAAGAAGGTCTCGCTCGCCGACCTGATCGTGCTTGGCGGCGTCGCCGCGGTCGAAAAAGCCGCCAAGGATGGCGGCCATGAGGTGAAGGTGCCGTTCACGCCCGGCCGCATGGACGCCTCGCAGGAGCAGACGGACGTGCACTCCTTTGCCGCGCTCGAGCCGAAGGTCGACGGCTTCCGCAACTATGTCAGGGGCAAGCAGCCCATGTCGGTTGAAGCGATGCTGGTTGACCGGGCACAGTTGCTGGCGCTGACAGCGCCGGAATTGACGGTGCTCGTCGGTGGTCTGCGGGTGCTCGGCGCCAATGCCGGCAAGTCGAAGCACGGCGTGTTCACCGACAGGCCGGGCACGCTGACCAACGACTTCTTCGTCAATCTGCTCAGCATGAACACGGTCTGGGAGCCGGCTGTCGGCTCCGTCCCAGGCTCGGAGGAGGTGTATGAGGCTCGCGACCGCAAGACCAAGGCGGTCAAATGGACCGGCACCCGTGCCGACCTGATCTTCGGTTCGCATGCGCAACTGCGTGCGCTGGCAGAGGTTTATGGATCGGGAGACGCCGGGCAGAAATTCGTCCAAGATTTCGTTGCGGCATGGACCAAGGTGATGAACGCCGACCGCTTCGACATCGCGCGCTGATCCAGGCAGATATTCACTCAACAAAAGGCGCGGGCCACGGTCCGCGCCTCAGACTGCTGACAAACCCCTGGCATTTGCCGGGGGTTTTTGATTCACTGGGTCATGTTGAAGCGACCCGCC
>NZ_VFVC01000078.1:0-13467 GCF_006441575.1 Mesorhizobium sp. B2-4-12 | reverse complement strand
GGTCGAGGTCGGGCGCCACACCTTCAAACCAGCGAGCGCCGTCGAACACGCTGGTGCCCAGCCACATGGCATGGCTGCGCGGTCCAAGAATGGCGACATTGCCTTCGTACCAGTCGCCATCGACGAAAGTCCATGTCGCGGATTGCGCTGCTGCCGCCAATGTCATCGCGTTATCCCGTTCCGATCAATCTCGTGTGACAGCCATTGGAATGTGACAGCCATTGGAAGATGCTTTGGCCGGCGCCGTCAACCAGCATCAAGGAGTTTTGTTGAGGCCAGCGACGGCGCGATGCAATCAAGGCTTGCGCCTTGCCGTGTCGCGCCTCAAAACTGTTGACATGCAATATGCCGCCTATGTTTTCGACGCCTATGGCACGCTGTTCGACGTGCATGCCGCCGTGCGCCGCCATGCCGATCAAATCGGCCCGGACGGCCAGCTCCTGTCCGAAATCTGGCGCGCCAAGCAGCTCGAATATTCCTGGGTGCGCACGCTGATGGGCGCCTATGCCGATTTCTGGCAGTTGACCGAACAGTCGCTCGACTTCGCCTTGCGCAGGGTCCCTTCGGCCGATCCAAGCCTCAAGGTCAGGTTGCTGGAAGCCTATTGGCGGCTGGACTGCTACCCGGAAGTGCCGGCCGTGCTGAAAGCGCTCAAGGCTTCGGGAGCCAGGCTGGCGATCCTCTCCAACGGCTCGCCCGAAATGCTGGAAGCGGCGGTCAAGTCCGCCGCGCTCGACCAGGTGCTGGACGAGATCTATTCCGTCGATGCGGTGCGGCGCTTCAAGACCGATCCGGCGGTCTATGACATGGTCGCCACCGGCTGGCGGCTCTATCCCGGCGCGGTTTCCTTCCAATCCTCCAATCGCTGGGATATCGCGGGCGCCACCAAATTCGGTTTCCGCACGGTTTGGATCAACCGTTCCAATCAGCCCGAAGAATACCGGGACTTTCCGCCGACCTTGATCCTGCCGTCCCTTGAAGCCCTTGTCACAGCCTAAGCCAACCACCTGTGACCCTGGCGCCACAGTGGCGGCGCAGTCACAGCTTCGCCTTTGTTTGTCCACGTTCGGGCCAGAATCGGAACCGCCTATCGCCTCAGGTGTTGTCAGGCACCCGCGTAGCGGCAAGCGTATTCACGCTTTGTTGGAATTTGAGTCTTAAAGAAGGCAGCCATGTCCATAACCGAAATCGAATCCTATCGCCTGAGCCGTCGCGGCTTCCTCAACGCCGCAGCACTGGGCGCAGCCTCGATCGCGGTTTCCGCATGCGCCACCACCGGACCTGGACCGGTTCAGCCTCCCCCGCCAACCTATGTCGAGCCGCCTCTGGCCGACTATGCGTCGATGTACGCCGCCGTCAGCGATGGCGGCTTCGATCTGCCGGCCATCCCCGTCGACAGGATCGATCCGCAGTTCCTGCGCCAGATCGTGCCCGACCCGACCGGCCAGAAGCCGGGAACCATCGTCGTCGATACGACGGGCCATTTCCTCTATCTGGTCCGTCCGGGCGGGCAAGCCATCCGCTATGGCGTCGGCCTTGGCCGCGCCGGCTTCGAATGGTCCGGAGATGCCGTCGTCCAGTGGAAGCAGAAATGGCCGAAGTGGACGCCGCCGGATGAAATGATCGCCCGGCAGCCGGAATTGAAGCAGTACAGCGCCGACAATGGCGGCATGCCCGGCGGTCTGAAGAACCCGCTCGGTGCGCGTGCGCTCTATCTCTTCCAGGGCAATGTCGACACGCTCTATCGCCTGCACGGCTCGCCGGAATGGCGCTCGATCGGCAAATCGGTGTCGTCGGGCTGCGTGCGCCTGATGAACCAGGACATCATCGACCTCTACGACCGCGTGCCCCAGAAGACCCCGGTCATCGTGACCAGCGACGCCCGCCAGCCGATGGTGGCGACTGCGAACCGCAAGGCCATCCCGATCGACGCCGGCGTGCCGGCGGGGTCGGTGCTTCTTGGACCGGTGAAAGCGGTAACCGACGCGATTTTCTAATCCGGTCGCGCTACGGAAATGCATAGCGCCGCGCGTCCGAAGGAACGCGCGGCGCTATAAGCCAGCTTTGCTGACCGGTGCGGGGCTCAGCGGCCTCTTGAAAAACTGCCCAGAATCCCGCGCACGATGGCGCGTCCAACCGACGAGCCGACCGAGCGCACCACCGACTTGATTGCGGCCTCCGCCACCGTCTGACGATTGGAGGGGCGCGGCGCCGGCGCGCGCCTGCCGCCGGACCGCGGCGCGGAATCATCATCGCCAAGGCCTGGAATGGTCCAGCGCGCGCCACCGCTGCCCGCCTGCTGTTCGGCATCCTGCGCCTCCCTGGCTTTCTTCTGCAGGATTTCGAAGGCCGACTCGCGGTCGACGACCTGGTCGTACTGGCCGGCGACCGGGCTCTCCGCGATCAGCTGGCGGCGCTCGTCCGGCGTGATCGGGCCAAGGCGCGAGGACGGCGGACGAATCAGCGTGCGCTGCACCATGGATGGAACGCCCTTGGCCTCCAGCGTCGAGACCAGCGCCTCGCCGGTGGCGAGCTGGGTGATGGCGGTGGCGCAGTCGAAATCGGGATTGGGACGGAACGTTTCGGCCGCCGTCCTCACCGCCTGCTGCTCACGCGGTGTATAGGCGCGCAGTGCGTGCTGGATACGGTTGCCGAGCTGGGCCAGCACCTTCTCGGGGATATCCAGGGGGTTCTGCGTGACGAAATAGACACCAACGCCCTTCGAACGGATCAAACGCACCACCTGTTCCACGCGGTCGATCAGCACCTTTGGCGCCTCGTCGAACAGCAGATGCGCCTCGTCGAAGAAGAAAACCAGCTTCGGCCTGTCGGGGTCGCCGACTTCCGGCAGTTCCTCGAACAGCTCCGACATCAGCCAGAGCAGGAAGGTCGCGTAGAGGCGCGGGTTCATCATCAGCTTGTCTGCGGCCAGCACGCTTATGGCGCCGCGGCCGTCACGCGTGGTGCGCATGATGTCGGAAATCCGCAACGCCGGCTCGCCGAAGAAGTTCGCCGCGCCCTGCTGTTCCAGCACCAGGAGCGTGCGCTGAATGGCCCCCACCGATGGCTTGGTGACATTGCCGTAGCGGGCGCTGATCTCGTCGGCGCGCTCCGCGATGTTGGCCAGCAGCGCCTGCAGGTCCTTGAGGTCGAGCAGCAGCAGGCCGTCTTCATCGGCAATGCGGAAGGCAATGTTCATGATGCCTTCCTGCGCATCGCTCAGGTTCATCAGCCGTGACAGGAGCAGCGGCCCCATTTCCGAAATGGTCGCGCGAATGGGGTGACCCTGCTCACCGAACAGGTCCCAGAAGATGACGGGGAACTCCTGGAAATCGTAGGGGTCGAGCTTGACCTGCGCGGCGCGCTTGACCAGGAAATCCTGTGCCGTGCCCATCATGGCGATGCCGGACAGGTCGCCCTTGATGTCGGCGCAAAACACCGGCACGCCGGCATTCGAAAATCCTTCGGCCAGGATCTGCAAGGTGACGGTCTTGCCGGTGCCGGTGGCACCGGTCACCAGGCCGTGACGATTCCCGTATTGCAGCAGCAGGTTTTCGGCACGCTGATAGCTGTCGTCGGGCTTGCGGCTGGCGCCGATGAAAATACTGGTGTCGTCAGCCATATACCGGGTCTCCGCAAACTGATGTGTCTAAAAGCCAGCCTTTGCCCGAAGGTATAGTGAGGCCGTTGCGGAGCGACAATGCCAATCGTCGCGATCGGTTTTTTCGTGCTTGCGGATTTTGCTGGTGTTTGGCAATCGTTCATGGGTCGTCCACACAAGCCGACCTATATCCGATGGATCGAATTCAGACCTTGGTCGCGCATTGCGATAACCGACCGGTGACCGTAGACTGAACTGCTCCGGGCTGGTGCGGCCACATAAAAGAGGAAGATGGATGGGCGCTGGAGCCTTGACCAGGGATGTTGAACCGGCGGATGCCGAACGCCAGCGATGGCTGGCCTTGGCGGAAAAGGCGTTGGCCGGGGCGTCCTTCGAGGAAAAGCTGGTTTCGCACACCGACGACAACATCCGCATCGAGCCGCTCCACGAGCGTGCGACCGGAGCTGAACCGATCGTACGCGCGAATCCCCGATCGCCCTGGATCGTCAGCCAGCGCGTCGACGACCCAGATGTCGATCGTGCCAAGGCCCAGGTCCTGGATGATATCGCGCAGGGCGCGACCGGACTGTCGCTCGTCTTCGAAGGTGCTCCGAACGCATTCGGCTACGGCCTGCCCAGGACTGCGCAGGCGCTTGAAACGGTGCTGGAGGGCGTGCCTCTCAACCAGGTCCAGGTCCGCATCGACACCCATCCCTGGAGCCGCCCCATGGCCGACTGGCTGGTGGCGTTCCTGAGCAAGCGCCGCTCCGATCCGGCGACGCTCAACCTCTCCTTCGGCATCGATCCGGCCGCGATCCTTGCCGGGACCGGCAGGTTGCGCATGTCGATCGAGGCATTGCAGGAATCGATGCCGCAATCGCTGGCGCATTTCTTCTCGATGGACGTTCCCGGTGTGCTTCTGGAAGCGGACGGGCGCGTCTTCCACAATGCCGGTGCCACGGAAGCGCAGGAACTCGGCATCATGCTGGCTTCGGCGGTCTCGTATCTGAGGATGTTCGAAAAAGCCCGGCAGCCGCTCATCTATGCGGCACCTCATATCGGCTTCGCGCTGAGTGTCGACCAGGACCAGTTCCTGTCGATGGCCAAGGTGCGGGCCTTGCGCAGGCTTTGGGCACGGGTGCAGGAAGCCTGCTCGATTCCCAATTCCACCGCCAATATCCATGCCGAGACATCATTCCGTATGATGACGGCGTTGGACCCGGAGACCAACATCCTGCGCACGACGATCGGCTGCTTCGCGGCGGCGGCGGGGGGAGCCGATTCGATCTCCATCCTGCCGCATACGATCGCGCACGGCTTGCCGGCGCCTTTTGCCCGCCGCGTCGCACGCAACGCGCAGCTGATCATGGCCAATGAAAGCCATGTCGATCATGTCGCCGATCCTGCCTATGGTTCCGGCGCGGCGGAAGCGCTGACATCAGATCTTTGCGCTGCGGCATGGGCGGAATTGCAGGCGATCGAGGCCGAGGGGGGGGTGCTGTCCAGCCTTCAGCAAGGACATATCCAGCAACGCGTCCGCACGGCGGCCGCTCGGCGCGAAGCCGCCTTCAAGGTGGGCGAGCGGGCGATCATCGGCACCACGCTCTATCCGCTGAAAAGCGAGCGTCCAGTCGAGACGCTCGACGCCGAACGGCGCCCTGCCTTCACTGAAGGCGTCGTGCTTTGCGAACCGCTGTTTCCGGTCCGCATCGACCAATCCATCGGGGCCGCATCTTGATTCCGGATTTCAGTCAGATCGGCTGGGCGCCGCCGCGCCGCGCATCGGAAGAGGTCAAGGGCCAGCGGATGACGCCCGAAGGTCTTGTCGTCAAGCATCTGTACAGCCAGGGCGACCTCAAGGGCCTGCCGCATCTCGATACCTATCCGGGCCTGCCGCCCTTCGTGCGCGGGCCCTACCCGACCATGTATGTCCAGCAGCCCTGGACGATCCGGCAATATGCCGGCTTTTCGACGGCGGAGGAGTCCAACGCCTTTTACCGGCGCAATCTTGCCGCCGGCCAGAAGGGCCTGTCGGTTGCCTTCGATCTCGCCACGCATCGGGGCTATGACAGCGACCATCCGCGCGTCGCAAGCGACGTCGGCATGGCGGGCGTCGCCATCGATTCCATCCTCGACATGCGGCAATTGTTCGACGGCATTCCGCTCGGCGACATGACCGTGTCGATGACGATGAACGGCGCGGTACTGCCGATCATGGCGCTTTATATCGTCGCGGCGGAAGAACAGGGCGTTGCGCAGAAGGATCTGGCCGGGACCATTCAGAACGACATTCTGAAGGAGTTCATGGTCCGCAACACCTACATCTATCCGCCGAAACCGTCGATGCGGATCGTTTCGGACATCTTCTCCTACACGTCAAAGAACATGCCGAAGTTCAATTCGATATCGATCTCCGGCTACCACATGCAAGAGGCCGGCGCGACCGCCGACCTGGAGCTTGCCTATACGATCGCCGATGGTATCGAATATGCTCGCGCCGGCGTGGCGGCGGGCCTCGATATCGATCGCTTCGCGCCACGCCTGTCCTTCTTCTGGGCGATCGGCATGAATTTCTTCATGGAAGTGGCCAAGCTCAGGGCCGCGCGCCTGCTGTGGGCGACCTTGATGGAGAGGAATTTCGCGCCGAAGGACGAGCGCTCGCTGTCGCTGCGCACCCATTGCCAGACGTCCGGCTGGTCGCTGACGGCACAGGATCCCTACAACAACATCATCCGGACCATGATCGAGGCGATGGCGGCGACGCAGGGCCATACGCAGTCGCTGCACACCAACTCCTTCGACGAGGCGATGGCGCTGCCGACCGACCATTCGGCCCGCATCGCCCGCAACACGCAGCTCATCCTGCAGAAGGAATCCGGCACCACGCGCGTCATCGATCCGTGGGGCGGATCGGCCTATCTCGAACGGCTCACCCATGACCTGGCGGCGCGCGCGATGACCCATATCGAGGAGGTCGAGGCGCTTGGCGGCATGGCCGCCGCGACCGAACAGGGCATTCCGAAGCTGCGCATCGAGGAAGCGGCCGCACGCACGCAGGCGCGCATCGATTCCGGCGAGCAGATGCTGGTCGGGGTCAACGCGCATCGCCCGGAGACCGACATCGAGGTCGATGTGCTGAAGATCGACAACGCCGAGGTGAGAGCCCGGCAATTGTCTAAGCTGCAGCATCTGAAGGGCACGCGCGATGTCGCCGCCGTGGAAAGGGCACTCGATGCGCTGACCCGTGCCGCGCAAGGCAATGAGAACCTCTTGGAATTCGCCATCCGTGCCGGGCGCGCCAATGCCACGGTCGGCGAAATCTCGTACGCCCTGGAAAGAGCCTTTGGCCGGCACGTCGCCACCGTGCAGACCATTTCCGGCGTCTATCGCAAGGCGCTTGGCGACAATCCCGTGGTCGATGGGCTGCAGGACAAGCTTGGCGCTTTCGAGAAAAAGACCGGCGGCAAGCCGCGCATTCTCGTTGCCAAAATGGGACAGGATGGCCACGACCGTGGGCAGAAGGTGATCGCCACCGCCTTCGCCGACCTCGGCTTTGACGTCACCGTCGGCGCGATGTTCCAGACGCCGGAGGAGATCGCCAGGCTGGCGGTCGAGCATGACGTCCATATCATCGGCGCCTCGTCGCTGGCGGCAGGGCACCTGACGCTGATCCCCGAATTGCGCGACGCGCTGAAGAAGCTAGGCCACGGCGACATGCTGATCGTGGCCGGCGGCGTCATCCCGCCACAGGATTATGACGCGGTGCTGCAAGCTGGTGCCGCGGAAATCTTTCCGCCGGGAACTGTTATTCCGGAGGCGGCGGATCGGTTGATGGACAGGTTGTTGGCCGAAGGCTAGAGTAGTTATAATTTTTGTTGCAACACCCAATAGGCCGCGTTATAATCCCGGTTGCAACGGGATATTTCGTCATGAACACCACTATTCGCAAAATTGGCAATTCCGATGGCCTGATCCTTCCGAAAGAACTACTCGATCGGTTGAATTTGAAGACAGGCGACAACGTGGTCATCGTCCAAGAAGGGCAGGAGCTTCGTTTACGTCGCTTGGAAGACTCTGCCGAGGAGTTCGAGCGTAAGATGAAGATCGCGCGCGAACGAATGAAGAAGTACGAAGTTGCCTATCGCGCTCTCGCCAAATGACTGAACATCATTCGCGAGAGTTCGTGGAGGCAATGCATGCCGAGCAGTTGCGCCTTCATGGCGGTGCATCGGGCATTCGCGACGAAGGTATGCTGGAATCAGCCCTCGCCAGACCTCAGCAGAAAGAGGCCTATGGCGAGCCCGATTTTTGTGAACTTGCGGCAGCCTATCTTTTTGGCGTTGCGAAGAACCATCCGTTTGTTGATGGCAATAAGCGCACGGCTTTTGCCGCAGCTGACTTGTTTCTCTATTTCAACGGATTAAGCGTCGAAGCGGACCAGGAGGACATCATCCAGATGGTGTTGATGGTTGCCGCGGGTGAGATCGACGAGGCCGGCGCCGCGGCGTTCTTCCGCGACCATGTCGTCAAGCTCGAAGGCTAGCTGTCCGAGAGCTTGACGATTTCCCATTCCTTGCCGTTTACAGCAGCCACGTCGCCAACCTTCTTGCCGAACAGGGCGATCGCCATCGGCGAAACATGCGAAATGCTGCCCTTCGACGGATCCGCTTCGTCTTCGCCGACGATCTTCCAGTGCACCTTCTTGCCGTCATCGCCTTCCAGCGTGACACCCATGCCGAAGCGAACGACGTCGCTGCCGGGCTCCGGTGTGGAAAGCTCGGCGCTCTCCCGCCGCGCGGTCCAATAGCGCAGGTCGCGTGACACCACCGCGATGCGCTCGCGGTCGCCCCGCCTCTCGGCCTTCGCCAGCACATCGCGCAAGTCGGCCAGATTGTCCTCGATCAGCGCAAGGCCACGCTCGGTCACCAGATTGCGGTGCGGGCTGATCGGTCGCTCACCGACACCAGCAATGGCATTCTCGCTGTCTTCTTCGCGGGTAAAAGCTCTGCTCATTTGCTGAACTTAGGCGCCGAATGCCTGCGCGACAAGCCATTGCTGCTGAGAACAGGCACCTGGGCGTCTGGCACGATTCCTGCGGTGTCAGGATTGAACACTGGGATTCTGTGCCGATGTTGAACAGACGAACGCTGCTGACGCAGACCGCTGGCTTTGCCGTCATCGGCCTCTCGCTCGGCAAGGCCGCAGCCGCGAGCCTTACCGGTATCGAAAAGGCCTCGATGCGCGGTTCCATCAATGCCACCGAACTGGGCGTACAAGCCGGCACCTTCGATGATCAGAGCAAGGCCTTTGCCAAGCTACTGCGTGACGCGAACAGCCGCGATATGCCGGTGTTCCTGCCGCCCGGCGCCTATGTTGTTTCCAACCTCTCGCTGCCCGGCCGCGTGCGTCTTTCCGGCGTGCCGGGTGCCACGCGGATCGTCTATGGCGGCGACGGCCACCTCTTCATGGCCGAGCAGGCCGACCATATCGAACTGAGCGGGCTGGTTTTCGACGGCGCGAACCGGTCGATGGGCGACTACGCGCAAGGGCTGCTCGATCTGCGCCGGGTCGGCCATCTCGTAGTCGACAATTGCCAGATAACCGGGAGCGGCAAGAATGGACTGGCGCTGGAACACGCAGCGGGCCGCATCGAACGGTCGGACGTATCGGGCGCCGCCGATGCCGGCATCTATTCGGTCGAGGCCAGCGGCCTAGCGATTACCGGCAACACCGTTTCGGACTGCGGCAATGGCGGCATCCTCGTGCACCGCTGGCAGGCGGCGGAAGACGGCACCATGGTCACCGGCAACCGCGTCGAACGCATTGGCGCTCGCAGCGGCGGGACCGGCCAGAACGGAAACGGCATCAACGCCTTTCGCGCCGGCAATGTCGTCATCTCGGGCAATGTGGTTTCGGATTGCGCCTTTTCGGCTATCAGGGCCAACAGCTCGAGCAACCTGCAGATATCGGACAACACCTGCTCGCGCTCGGGCGAGACAGCGGTCTATTCCGAATTCTCATTCGAGGGCGCCGTCATCAGCAACAATATCGTCGACGGCGCAGCCAACGGCATCTCGATCGTCAACTTCAACGAAGGCGGCCGCATGGGCGTCTGCTCGGGCAACATCGTGCGCAATTTGTCGACCACCGGCCCCTACCCGGCCGATCCGCCCGGCTTCGGCGTCGGTATAGCCGTCGAGGCCGACACTGTCGCTTCCAACAACGTCATCGAGAACGCACCGCTCTACGGCATGTCGATCGGCTGGGGCCCATACCTGCGCAATGTCGTGGCCACCGGCAACATCATCCGCAAGGCAGGCACCGGCATTGCCGTAAGCGTGGTCGAAGGTGCGGGCACGGCCGTCATCTCCGACAACGTCATTGACGGCACGTTGAACGGCGCCGTCGTCGGGCAGCGCTGGGCGGAACCGGTGACGGCCGACCTCACCCAGTTGAGCAACAGCGGCTTCGCGCATCTGACCGTCGAGCGCAACCGGGTCAGTTGATCGCTGCTTTCAATTCAAGGCTTGTGTCGGCCGCAGTGCCCCGACCTTGGCCCCGACCCGACTTTCGATAGGCGCGTTTGCCATTCCGTCTAGCTTTGCCGCCAAGGCCTCGTCCGTACGCAACAATCGGGCAAGGACGGCGGCAGCCATGGCTTCGCCGGCGCGGCCGGCACCATCATCGCATTTGATCGCTATGCCGAGGCCAAGTTCAGGTAGCGCGCTGCAGTGGACGCCTTCGGCGCCGCCTTTCGCAAAAATCCGGCCAGGTGCGGCTTCCATGAGCGCCAGATCCGCGCGGCCAGTGCCTGCAACGAAGAAGGGCTCCGCCATGCAGGCGCCCAGCAGCCGCTTTGCCGCCTTGGCCCGCTCGGGACCAAAACCATTTGTGGTGGCCATGCGGGCAAAGCCGAGCGCGAAACTCCTGAGCGGTACGGCATAGGTCGGGATCGAGCAGCCATCGGTCGCCCGCTCATCCGGATCGTGGACTGCGCCGGTGACCGATTGCATCGCGTCGCGCACCATCTCCTGCAAGGCGTGCCCCGCCTTGACGTAGCCGCGGTGGGCGATGCCTGAGTGGACGCAGGTGCAGAGGAAGCCGGAATGCTTGCCCGAACAGTTGTTGTGCAGCGCGTTCGGTATATCGCCGGTACGGGCAAGAGCGATCTCCGCGTCATGGTTCGACGGCCAATGCGCGCCGCATTCGAGCGCTGATTTGTCCAACCCGGCCTTGGCCAGCATGGCCCGCGCCAGTTCGACATGCGCTGGCTCGCCCGAATGCGAGGCACAGGCCAGCGCCAGTTCGCGGTTGCCGAAACCATAAGCATCGGCAGCACCGGTTTCGACCAGCGGCAAGGCTTGGATGGCTTTGACCGCCGAGCGTGGAAACACCGGCTTCGAGGTGTCGCCGATTTCCCAGACCGACTTGCCGTCGGCATCGAAGACCGCGACGGCACCACGATGGGCGCTCTCGACGATCGAGCCGCGCAGAACCTCGATCAGAACCGGATTTGCCAATGTAACCTCCCGCGAATGCAGGGGCGGTTTACCTGATCCGGTCGAGAATGGAAACGTAGTTGGCGACCGCCGCGCCACCCATGTTGAAGATGCCGCCAAGCTTTGCGCCCGGCACCTGGATGCCGCCGGCTTCACCGACAAGCTGCATGGCGGTCAAGACATGCATGGACACACCGGTGGCGCCGATCGGATGACCCTTGGCCTTCAGCCCGCCGGAGGGATTGACCGGCAAGCGGCCGTCCTTTGCCGTCGTACCGTCAAGCGCCAGTTTGGCGCCCTCACCGGGCTTCGCCAGGCCCATCGCCTCATACTCGATCAGTTCGGCGATCGTGAAACAGTCATGCGTCTCGACGAAGGACAGATCGTCAAGCGTCACGCCGGCGTTCTTCAGCGCGCGGGTCCAGGCCTGCTCACAACCTTCGAAGGCCAGGATGTCGCGCTTCGACATCGGCAGGAAATCCTGCACATGTTCGTTGGCGCGGAAGGCAACCGCACGGCGCATCTTCAAAGCCGTTGCCGTGTCGGCCAGGACAAGGGCGGCGGCGCCGTCGGAGACCAGCGAGCAGTCGGTGCGCTTCAGCGGGCCTGCGACAAAGGGGTTTTTCTCGCTTTCCTGCCGGCAGAAATCATAGCCGAAATCCTTGCGCATCTGGGCATAGGGGTTGTCGACACCGTTCTTGTGGTTCTTGGCGGCAATCATGGCGAGCGCGTCCGACTGGTCGCCATAGCGCTGGAAATAGGCCTGCGCGATCTTGCCGAAGACGCCGGCGAACCCGGCCGGCGTTTCGCCGTCCTCGGGCAGATAGGAAGCTTTCAGCAGGTTCTTGCCGATTTCGGGCCCGGGCGTCGTCGTCATCTGCTCGGCGCCAACCACCAGCACGATGCGGGCCGCGTTGGCATCGATGGCACGAATACCTTGCCGGACCGCCGCCGATCCCGTCGCGCAGGCATTCTCGACGCGCGTCGCCGGCTTGAAGCGCAGCCGGTCATCGGCCTGCAGCACCAGGCTTGCGGTGAAGTCCTGCGCTGAAAAGCCGGCGTTGAAATGGCCAAGCACGATCTCGTCGACATCGTCCGGGCCGATTCCGGCATGGTCGAGCGCGTCCGTCGCGACCTTGACGATGAGGTTTTCGAGCGTTTCGCCCTCAAGCTTGCCGAAACGCGAGTGCGCCCAGCCGACGATGCATGCGGTCATGGCGGTCTCCATCCTGGGCGCCAGCCTAGCATGTGGGCCTATGGCGCACTTCGCCTTTATTGTTCAAATATAAACATTCCGGCCTCCGCCGTGAAGGGCCGGAACCAGACAATCGCTTGGTGCAGGTTGAGCCTGCGACGATTTTTTTGTTGATTGATCCGTCAATAAAAAATAATCCTGCTTCAGAGGAACCTAGCGAGATGCCGAAAGTCGGAATGGAGCCACTGCGCCGCAAGGCGCTCATCGATGCGACGATCTCGGCGATCGGCGAGCGCGGCTCGCTTGATGTGACCATGTCCGAGATTGCCGGACGCGCGGGCGTTTCCTCGGCCCTTGCCCATCACTATTTCGGTGCCAAGGACGAGCTGCTGTTCGCGACGATGCGGCACATCCTGGCCGAACTGACCATCGATATGCGTCGCGCGCTGCAATCCGCAGCATCCCCGCGCGAACGCGTCTCGGCCGTGGTCGCCGTCAACTTTTCCGACATCCAGTTCCAGCCGGAAACCATCGCCGCATGGCTCGCCTTCTACGTCGAGGCACAGAAATCGTCCTCGCTGCGCCGGTTGCTAAGGATCTATGCGCGACGGCTGCACTCGAATCTCATGAGCGGGCTCACCGGCATCCTGCCCAGGGCCGAGGCTGACCGTGCCGCCGAAGCGACAGCGGCAATGATCGACGGGCTGTACATCAGGCGAGCGCTGAAAGATGGCGTGCCCGACGCCGCGACCGCGATCGCGCTCGTCGAGGATTATCTCGAAACCAAACTCGGCGAGCGGCAAAAACAGTGACAGCGAAACGACCCAATTTCCTGATCGTCATGGTCGATCAACTCAACGGAACGCTATTCCCCGATGGACCGGCGGCCTTCCTGCATGCACCGCATCTGAAGGCGCTGGCCGCACGCTCGGCGCGCTTTGCGAATAACTACACGGCCTCGCCGCTCTGTGCGCCGGGCCGGGCCTCGTTCATGAGCGGCCAGTTGCCGTCGCGCACCGAGGTCTACGACAACGCCGCCGAATTCGCCTCGTCCATCCCGACCTTCGCGCATCATCTGCGTTCCGATGGTTATCACACGGTGCTGTCGGGCAAGATGCATTTTGTCGGGCCCGACCAATTGCACGGCTTCGAGGAGCGGCTGACCACCGATA
>NZ_VFVC01000077.1:0-13798 GCF_006441575.1 Mesorhizobium sp. B2-4-12 | reverse complement strand
TCCACGCCATTGTTGAGGGCTTCGTCCTTGCAAACCCATACTGACCACCGCCAAATCAAATGTGTGCGCACGCTAGCTATACGGGGAGAAGGTGCCGGCAGGCGGATGAGGGGCGGCGCCAACGGCTGGCGGGCGGAGTGCCATAGCTGATGTTCCGCCTGGAAGTTCGTACCGCGACGCCCGCCTGGTTCAACCTTGCGCTGCCGCTGCTGGCGATCGGCGCCACGCTTGTGCTGTGCAGCGGCCTCATAGCGCTGGCCGGCGCCGGCGTGCTCGAATCCTATGGCGTGATGTTCACGGCCTCGCTCGGCGACAGCTACGCGATCACCGAAACGCTGGTGCGCGCCGCGCCGATGATCTTCACCGGTCTGGCGGTGGCCGTCGCCTTCCGGGCCAAATTCTGGAACATCGGCGCCGAGGGGCAGCTGCTCGCCGGCGCGGTAGCCAGCTGCTTTGTCGGCGCGATCCCGATGCCGGGACCGCTCGCCATGCTGTTGATGGCGATCGCCGGCGCCGCGGCCGGCGCCGCCGTCGCGCTCATCCCGGCGACATTGCGAGTGAAATTCAAGGTCGACGATGTCGTCAGTTCGCTGCTGCTCAACTCCGTCATCTATTACGCGCTGATGGCGCTGATCGAAGGGCCGTGGAAGGACAGCTTCAGCGGCTATCCGATCTCGCCTCCGATCGAGGATTCGGCGAATTTCCCGGTGCTTATCGAAGGCACGCGGCTGCATCTCGGCGTTGTCATGGCGCTGATCGCGGCGCCTTTGATCTGGTTTCTCATCGTGCGCACCACGCTTGGCTTCAAAATCCGGGTCACCGGCGAAAACCCGGAGGCAGCACGCTATGGCGGCATCAATGTCCAGCGCGTGCTGCTGTCGACGGCGCTGCTCTCCGGCGCACTGGCGGGACTGGCCGGCGTCGGCGAGGTCGGCGGCGTGCATTTCCAGGTGATGAGCGACATCTCGCCGGGCTACGGCTACTCCGGCATCGTCGTCGCCATGCTGGCGCGGCTCAACCCGCTCGGCGTCGTGCCGGCGGCGATCTTCCTGGCCGCCGTGATGACCGGGGCCGAGGCGATGTCGCGGGCGACCGGTGTTCCGGCCTTCCTCAGCGATGTCATCCAGGGCACAGCGTTGCTCGCCATGCTGGTGGCGCTGCTGTTCACCGCCTACCGCATCCGCCGCGTCGGAGCAGCCTGATGAGCGTGGTGCTGGAACAGATTTTTCAGGTCGGCTTCCTGGCGGCCATCATCCGCATCGCCACGCCGCTGGCCTTTGCCACGCTTGGCGAGATGTTCTCCGAACGGGCCGGCGTGCTCAATCTCGGCATCGAAGGCATCATGCTGCTCTGCGCGATGACCGGCTTCACGGCCACCAGCCTCAGCGGCAGCCTGTGGCTGGGTGTCCTGGTGGCAGTGCTGACCGGCATGCTGATGGGCGCGCTGCATGCGCTGTTCACCGTGGCGCTCGGCCTCAGCCAGCATGTCTGCGGCATCGGCGTGACCCTGTTCAGTTCGGGGCTCGCCTATTTTCTCTACCGGCTGATCTTCGGGCAGCAATCGGTCCCGCCGAGCATCATGGGTTTTCAGACTCTGCCGATCCCGGTGCTGTCCGACATTCCGGTGCTCGGGCCGGCGGTGTTCAACCAGTTCGCGCTGGTCTACATGGCCATCCTGGCCATCCCGCTGGCGGCCTTCATCCTCTACCGCACACCTTGGGGCCTGTCCGTGCGCATGGTCGGCGAGAACCCGCGTGCCGCCGATTCCGCCGGCGTCAGCGTGATCGCCACGCGCTTCCAGGCGGTGATCCTCGGTGGCGCCTTGATGGGTTTGGCCGGCGCCTTCCTGTCGATGGCGCAGTTCAACGCCTTCACTTTCGGCGTCGTCTCCGGGCGCGGCTGGGTGGCGATCGCGCTGGTCGTGTTCGGCCGCTGGGATCCATGGCGCTCGGCGGGTGCGGCGCTGTTGTTCGCCTTTGTCGATGCCTTGCAGTTGCGCATGCAGGCGAGCGGCCTTGGGCACATTCCCTACGAAGCGTTCCTGATGCTGCCCTTCATCTTCACCATCGTCGCCATGGCTTTCATGTCGCGCAATGCTGTCGCTCCCTCGGCGTTGCTCAAGCCTTTTCGGCGGGAGGAGCGGTAACGCAGGCTTAGGTTCCTCGCCCCGCAAAACGGGGAGAGGTGGCCGCGAAGCGGTCGGAGAGGGGCTGCGCTGACTGTCGAATGGTCGCTTTTTCAGGGCCGCGCCTTGCGCCAGCTTCTCAGTCGGTTCTGGCTTCACGCAGGGCATCCCCCGCCCCGTCTCGGGCTTCGCCCGAGCCACTTCTCCCCCCACTCCCGTGGGGGCGAGGAAAAGCATCACATCGCCGTAAAGCCGTTATCGACGAACAGATGCGCGCCGTTGACGAAGCTGGATTCGTCGCTGGCTAGGTAAAGTGCTGCCTTCGCCACCTCTTCCGGCTCGCCGATGCGCCCCTGTTGCGCGGCAAGGGCTGCGTCCGAGACATCGACACCGAGCTTGCCCAGATCGGCGACCTCGCGCAGGCCGTGCGGCGTGCGTATGAAGCCGGGGCAGACCGCGTTGCAGCGGATGTTGCGGTCGCGGAACTCGACGGCGATGGCGCGCGCGAACATGTGGCAGGCGCCCTTGGTGGTGTCGTAGAGCACTTCGTTCGGCGTCGCCGCCACCGCCGAGATCGACGAGGTGCAGACGATCGAGCCGCCGCCCGCCGCGATCATGCCGGGCAGCACGGCGCGCGTTATCAGGAACATCGAGCGCACATTGACGGCATGCAGCCAGTCCCATTCCTGAAGCGTCGTTTCCAGGAACGGCTTTATGACGATGGTGCCGGCATGGTTGAACAGGACGGTGATCGGGCCGAGTTTTTCCGTCGCCCCTTTCACCGCCGCCTCGACTTGCGCTTCGTCAGAGACGTCGGCGACAAAATGCTCGGCGACATGACCGCGCGCCCGGATCGCCGCCGCCGTCGCCGCTGCCGCTTCGCCGTTGCGGTCGATGATCGCCACCCTGGCGCCCTCGGCGGCGAACAGCTCCGAAGCCGCTCCGCCCATTCCCGTCGCGCCGCCCGAAACGATGGCGACCTTGCCGGCAAGTCTCGCGCCCATTTTAACTCCCATATCCCGTTGGATGATGTCTCGTTTTGCGATGCTATCCCTGATGCGCGGAGCGGCCAATGCGCGAATTGGGTCTGCAAGGACGGGGATGGTCCGTCGAGGCTGGCGTTGCGGCGCCCACAACCCATGCCGCAAGCCTTCCAGACAGCGCCAATAAGCAAACCATCGCCAATTTTCGGCCGAATGTGAGAAAATTATTCTGCATCATGCCCGAAAATAGCACTCGACAAAGTCTACAAGTTTTATAGATTAATTGATTGAGACGGAGGTCGATATGTCCTATATCCAGAACGCTCAGACTGACAGCAGCGGCCAGAGGCTGGCCAATGCCCAGACCTTCCGCCCGGCCTATGCCGGTGCCTTTGCCTATTTCGTCTTTGCCCTTGCGTTCGTGTTCACCGGGGCCGTTGTCCTGGGCCTCATTCCCTGAACGTTTTAATCGCCTGGGTTTAGCGGCCCGGCGCTTCCATGCATTCGCAGTCGATGAACCGGATTCCGGTCTGCCTTGGCGCGACCGGTGATTACCGCATCCAGTGAGTCCAGAAATGGAGGAAATGGCAATGCCGATCGCGTTCACGCATATCCCAGGCAAGACCGCCGAGGCCGCGGTTCCCTTTTTCTACGACTTTGCCGAGACCGCGACCAAGCTCGGGCTGATCGAGGATGGTGGCTTCCAGAAGATCGTCGTCGACGATCCGGCCGGGCCGGCCGAGGCTGCAAAGGCGCGCGGGCTGAGTGTCCGTCAGCCCTTTGTTGCTTCGCGCCCGTCGCCAAGCCGTGACAGGCCGTCAATGACTGCGGCTGAATCGGCCAGGGCGCCGAAGACGCCGTCCTCCACCGTCACCATGTGAAGCGCCGCCTCGTGGGCTCTCTGGTCGCCGCTCGCACAGGCGTCCGAGATCGTCAGGCACTGAAAATTGCGGTCGCAGGCTTCGCGCAGCGTGGTGTGGACGCAGACATCGGTCGTGCAGCCGGAAAACATCAGATGCGTGATGCCTCGGGCACGCAGCACGAGCTCGAAATCCGTATAGGTGAAGGCGCTGTTGCAGGTCTTGTCGACGATGATGTCGTGCGGCCCGACGTCGATCTCCGGAACGATCTGGAAACCCTGGCCCGAGCGCAAAAGGATGTCCGTGCCGTCCAAGCCGGCGCGCTTGCGGCGCCATTTCTCGTAAGGCGTCATGTCGGCCATGTCGGCACGATAGCCCTGCCTTGTGTGGATGACCGTGACGCCGGCGGCGCGGGCCGCGCCGATCAGCCGGTTCACGGCCGGCAGGATCGCCCGCAGCGGCGAGGGATCGTATCCCTTTCTGGCGAAATAGCCCGTCGTCGACAGGAAATCCTGCTGCAGGTCGATGACGACCAGCGCTGTGTTTTCGGCCACCAGCCTGCTGTCATAAGGGTAGTCGAAGGGCGTTGCCTTGATCATCGAGAGCTTCCTGTTGCCCGGGTCACTCTAGCGATTCTCCATTGAGGCGGCGAGGCACGGATACGGGCGATCGGCGCCCTGGGTTGCAGAAAATTGTTGAGTGTTGCAGTCATCTTCAATGTTGACTAGTAATGTCATGTTTCATGTCAACCGCCATCTGCCTGCCGCAGCAGGAAGCGCCCGCGAGAACGAGGAAGAAGCTCTTGTCCAGACATGGTTTGTTGGCGAGGCTGGTCGCAGCGGTGATCATGGCGGGCGGCAGCGCCTCGGCCCAGCAACAGCCGGCCGGCATCGCCCTCGAGGTCGAGGCACCTGGGGCGCCCGCCTCGGCGACACCCGCTGCTCCAGTGGTTTCCGCCCGGAATTGCCTCAAAGCAAGACGAGTGGGGTTGCTCAGCTCAGCGACTGACATAGTGCTTCGACCTGCTCGAGGTAGAAGCGGCATTTCGTGCGCAGGATTCTCAGGTTCGGGTCGTCGGCGCCGTTGATCTCGATGGGTCTGCATCATGAAATCGAAATGGGCATGAAAGGCGTCTGCCGCGCCCCAGAGGCTGTCGGCCTGCCAACTGTCGGCCATGGCCATGGAAATCAACCGTCGGGCCTCGACGCGCGCCGAGTCCGGCGATGCCGCCCGGGCTGCGATCAGGGCATGGAGCCGGCCGAAGATGCTTTCCCTGGCGTCGACGGTCCGGACGGTTGCAAGCATGTTCATCTGCGGGTTCCCCTCAAATCTCTGCGCATCAATGTTCATTTTGCGGGCTGCCAGCGATCAAGGCGGCGATCACTGCCGGATCCGATCGCCGGCCCCCGATGTTGGCAGCCTCGGCATTGGCCTGCTCGAACCGCCAGACCATATCGGTGCGATCAGGCTCGGCGGCGGCTTTTTCCGGCAGCAGACCTTGCAGCGCACAAGGTGTCTCCCGCCGGTTCGGCCGTAAGCCCGCCGGCACACGGCTGCGTCCGCTACGCCCTCCTTGGCTGAGCGTGGTCCTTTGCATACGGCTTGGGATGCATGGGGTTGCCGCTGAGTTGCGCAAGCCTTGCCGGCCGGGCGCCGCGCAGAATATCGAATGCTTCGGCATAGGCCATGCCAAGCAAATAGGAGATCATGGGAAAACGGCTTGCGTCGGCAATCTGCACGAGCTCATTGGTCATCGACGCGATATATTGAAGACTATCGATCTCTGACTGCCGTAAGGACTGATTTGCCACGTGCTGCTCCTTTATCGGATGGAACTCAGGGGACGCGTTACTGGCTACACCGGACATACCGAGGCGGCTAATTGATGGATTGACCGGCCGCATGCGGGCTTGGTTCCGGGGTCGAGAGGGTCAAGGCATAGATGGGCGCGTCGGTGAGGCGGTCGAGGCCGAGTAGGCGCTTGATCGCCGAGTGGCTGAGAGCTGCGGTGGGACACGCCGACAGACCATGCCTGGTCGCCGCCAGCATCATGTTCTGGCCGATATGGCCAGCCTCGATCAGGACGACGCGGTAGGCGTTGGCATCGTCATATTTCCACATGGTCCGGTCGAGCCTGGCGCACAGGAGGACCAGGCATGGCATGGTATCGGCCCATTCCTGCCCGCCGACCAACTCCGAGATCCTCGGCAGATGGTTGGCCGAGATCCTGCCGAGGTCGTGATCGGCGGCGGAATAGTGATAGACACCCGGCTCAAGACCCTCGACGCCAAGCGCAACCACATAGGCCTCATAGGGATTGCGCGCGCCGCCCGAGGGGGTCATGCCGAGCGGCAGGGCGCCGACGCAGTTATTGGTTTCGCCGGTTATGCCCATGCCCGCGAACAGGCAGTTGGAGAGCTGCCGCGCGGTGATGGTGGGCGCGGCCGCGGTGCGGTTGGTGCGGCGCCGCGCCATCAGTGCCAGAAGTTCGTTGTTGGCCAGTGCGTTCGGCAGCCGAATGGCATCCGTGGCATTTTTCAGCAGAAGGTCGGGCTGGGTGGCATGACCGGCGCGTTCGATCTGCCGTGCCTCGGCCTGTTCGATGGTCATGAACTCGCTGTCCTGGACGCAGAAATGCATCAGCGCAGTCGGAATGCCCCAGTTCCACTGCCCGGAGAACTGCGTCTCCCGTTCGGCCAGCGGCGAGCCGGCGGTGACCAGGGCGGAAAAATCCAGCAATTGCGGAACGACGGCATTGAGGTCGGATTTCGACCATCCATGAGCGCGCGCGACCTCTCCCGTGGAGGCCCATTCGTCCCAGGATGCGAGAAGACCAACCACTGCGGGGCTGCATTCGAAGACGCTTCGGGTCAGGAAATTGCAGGCCGTGAGCTTGTTGGTCCCGGGGTAGAACACAAGTGTTTTTGAGGAGCGCATTTTCATGATGCTGGATGCCGTTTTTGAAAGCAAGGCGCCGACAGGGCGGACAGCCCGTCGGCGCCGAACGACTTCAGCGCTTGTTGTAGTGCATGCCCTGCGAGAAGAAGACGGTCTGGGTGCCTGCGGCAACCGTCAGCTTCGGGGCGTTGTTTACTTTCTTGGCCATTTTCGTCCCTTTCCCGACCCCCAATGGGATCTGTTAAAAGATCCCCCACAGCGGGATCCGCGAGAAGAAAGGTAAGTTCGAAAGAATTAATTGTGTGTTAAAATTACAGTAAATCCAACGTTACCTATAATATCTTTCTTTCCAAGAAAGTCTAAAAAATCGATTTTACTCAGATATGGAGTAGGTACTCGCTGGCATACGCTTTTTCGAGATATTCTTGTTCTTATTTAGCGTAACCAGCAGCTGGTGCTCCTAGCTCAGCCCGTCCTGGGTGAGGCTGACGACGAGCTGATCGATGGCGGGATCGTCAAGCGTGACAACATGCGCCATACGGATCGCATGCCGTGCTCGGATACCGGACATATCCTGCCGCATAATGACCGATACGAATGCCGGCCCGGCCTCGGTCAGAAGCATGGCCTTGCCGACGAGAACCGGTTCCGAGATTGGAGCCCATTGCACGGAGATCAGCGATGGCTCGCCGGTCTGGCGACGGTTGACGCCGCTAAAATAGATCCAGTTCAGGCGCGAGATCGCCACGCCGTAGTGGTTGCCGCGCGCCCGCGCCCATGTCGAGCCCCGGCGCTCCGACCATCCGGTGACCCTGCGGAATGAGACCAACTCGGCCTCGCGACGCACGAAAGTCACCGACCGCATCAGGAGGTCGGGACGGGCCGGGATCGAAAAATAGGTGAAATAGGTGCCTCCCGCGATCGACGGGGCGGGAGGCCGAATCATCTGGTTGAACAGGCTTTCGGAGATCGGCGGCAGGCCGGCAACCGAAGGCTCGGGCATGCCGGGGCCCTGATACAGTTCGGCTTCGTGGATGCGGAAATAGTCGCAGATCAGCTTGGCCGTGGCCTTGTTCGGAATGGTCTGGCCCTGCAGATAGCGTTCGAACTGCGTGCGATTGATCCCCAACTCACGGCATACCGCGCTGATGGATGCATGGTCCTTGCAGAGCCGTCTGAGATTTGCAGCGAGATTCTCGCGAATGGACACGTCTTTGCTTTCGCAGGCGAATTCTTCATTTCGACTCGAAATCCATATAGCGCCTTCGGTCGCCCCCGCCGAAACGCCCAGTCACAACACACAGAAAAAACTGATTTGGTAACGCCAGTCTAATGGGGCGACTTCCAAAAAAAATAGTGCCGATCCGACAGCGACCATCGCCATAAGTCCAATTGACAATTGTCTTGCCCTGGAAATCCCGCGAAATCGTATATGGCCTTTTGAGGAGCATTGACGCCGCGCGTCGCAACGGATGCCGTCCGCGCCTTGCGGCAAAAAAGCGGACCACCGATTATTCCGCTGGTGGAGCTGAGGAGGATCGAACTCCTGACCTCGTCATTGCGAACGACGCGCTCTCCCAGCTGAGCTACAGCCCCGTCCAGCGGATGGCGCATTTATCGGGCGCGGCGGATTTCTGTCAAGGCGGCGTTTTGCCGAAATCCTTGCTGTCTGTCGCGCCGGCCGGCGGCTCTTGCCGGTTTGGTGCGCAATGGCTACATGTCGGCAACAATTGGAGACCGGCATGCTCGCCCTCATTCAAACCATCGTCATGGCGCTCGACCTTTATTGGTGGGTCATCATCGCCTCGGCGATCTTTTCCTGGCTCTATGCCTTCAACGTCGTCAACTCGCGCAACCAGTTCGTCGGCAGCATCGGCAACATGCTCTACCGGCTGACCGAGCCGGCGCTGCGGCCGATCCGCCGGTTCATGCCCGACCTTGGCGGCATCGACATCTCGCCGATTATCCTGCTGCTGATCCTGTTCTTCGTCAGGCAGTTCATTCTTACTACGGTGGCGCCGCTGCTGCTGTGAGTCCGGCGGTTGCATGAGCGCGCCATTCCTCATCCGCGAAAACTGCATCGAGCTGTTTGTCCGGCTAACACCGAAATCTTCCTCGGACAGGTTTGAAGGCGTCGAAACATCGGCGGACGGACGCAGCCATTTTAAGGCGCGGGTCCGCGCCGTGCCGGAAAACGGTGCGGCCAATCAGGCGCTGGTGAAGCTGGTCGCCAAGGCGCTGGGGGTGCCAGGGTCGGCCGTTTCGGTCGTTGCCGGCGGGACGGCACGGCTCAAGACGCTGCGCGTTGTCGGCGAACCGGCGACGCTGGCAAGAAGCGTCGAGGTGTTCGGTGCATAGGTTTCCTTGCCGCACGACCTTCGGAGTCAATCGCCCAGCGGCAGTCTGGGGTCGTCGACCTTCAGCGTGTTTACGCTCTGTTTGATGCGGCGCAGGTTCTCCAACACCTTCGGGCCGCGCGTCTCGGCCACCGATGTCACGATCATGTCGACGATCGCCAGCAGGGCGTAGCGCGACGATGTCGGCTTGTAGATGTTGCCATCCTCGAGCGGCTGCAGATGGATGACCGTATCGGCGACCTTGGCAAGCGCCGAGTCGGGGGCGGTGACCGCCACTGTCATGGCGCCATATTGCTGCGCGACCTGCACGGCCTCGATGACCGAGCGCGCATAGCCGGACACCGAAAAAGCGACCAGAGTGGTCTCGGGCGTGGCAACGGCGGCATACATGCGCTGCAACTGGCCGTCGATCTGCGCCAGCACCGGCAAGCCGAGCCTGAACAGCCGGTTCTGCATCTCGGTCGCCATCATCGAGGAGATGCCGCCGGAGCCGATGCACAGGACATTGCCCGAAATCGCCAACCGTTCGGCGACCGCGACCAGCGTCGTCATGTCGAGATTCTCGCTGGCGCGCTGGATGGCCGAGATCGCCGCTTCGGTGATGGCGGAGGCGATGCGCTGCTCGCGGGCATCGCGGCTCAGTGGCTCCGGCGACAGATATTGGCCGCCGATGGCGATGGCCTGCGCCAGATAGAACTTGAAGTCGCGCAGGCCCTCGCAACCGAGATTGCGGCAGAAGCGCGTGACCGTCGGTTCGCTGACGCCGACGCGTGAGGCGATCTCCGAGATCGCCGCTTTGGAGGCGAAATCGAGATCGGATAGCACGAGGCCGGCCAGGCGGCGGTCCGACTTGGTGCCGTCCTGCGACATCAGCTGCAACCGCGTGATGATGTCGGCCGGCGTCTTCATGCTTGTGCCTTCGTCGTCATCCCGGTGTTCTCATAGCGGCAGGCCCGTCGCCTTGTCGAACAGATGGATGTTGCCGGGATCGACCGAAACCGGAAGCAGGTCGCCCGGCCTGATCGGCACCCTGTCACGGAACACGGCGCGCACCGTGTCGGTGCCAATGGCGCCATAGACGTGGGTCTCGGAGCCGGTCGGCTCGACGACATCCACCTTGAGCGCCATGGCGTCCGCGGCTTCGCCGATGATGAAATGCTCGGGCCGGATGCCGGCCTCCACCACGCTTCCCGCAGGCACCGGCTTACCGGCAAGCGCAAGCCGGCCGCCGCCAACCGACTCGAACCAGGTCTTCTCAGGCGTCGTCCTGAGAGCCCCGGAGACAAAGCTCATCGACGGCGAGCCGAGAAAGCCGGCAACGAACTTGTTGGCCGGCCTGTCATAGAGTTCGAGCGGTGCTCCGACCTGCTGGATCCTGCCGCGGTCCATCACGACGATGCGGTCGGCCATCGTCATGGCTTCGATCTGGTCGTGGGTGACATAGACGATCGTCGATTTCAGCCGCTGGTGCAGCGCCTTGATCTCGGTGCGCATCTGCACTCGCAACTGGGCGTCGAGGTTGCTGAGCGGCTCGTCGAACAGAAACACCGAGGGTTCGCGCACGATGGCGCGGCCCATGGCCACGCGCTGGCGCTGGCCGCCCGAGAGCTGGCGCGGGTAGCGGTCGAGATAGGAAAACAGGTTGAGGACGCCGGACGCCTTCTTGACCTTTTCGTCGATCGCCGCGCGGTTCTCGCCACGGATCTTCGGGCCGAAGCCGATATTCTCGGAGGCCTTCAAATGCGGGAACAGCGCATAGGACTGGAACACCATGGCGATGTTGCGCTGCTGCGGCGGCAGGTCGTTGGCGCGGGTGCCGCCGATCAGCAGATCTCCCGAGCTGATCGTCTCCAGGCCCGCCAGCATGCGCAGCAGGGTGGACTTGCCGCAGCCCGACGGGCCGACCAGCACGACGAACTCGCCGCTTTTTATATCGAGGTTGATGTCCTCGAGGATCCTGTGCTGGCCGAAGGATTTCGACAGGTTGCGAAACAGGACGTCAGTCATGGTCACGCTCCCAATATGTCGTCGATGAACGGCAGGCAACCGGCGGTCAGCCCGGCATCGACGGGCATCACCACGCCTGTTACGCCCGAGGCGCGGTCTGAGGCAAGGAAAGCCACCGCTTCGGCGACTTCCTGCGCGTTGACGATGCGGCCGAGCGGATAGAGCCGCTTGAGCTTGCCGAGGATTTCCGGATCCTTGGCCAGGCGATGGTCCCAGGCGGCGGTGCGGATCGACCCCGGGCAGACGACATTGGCGCGCACGCCGCTGCGGCCAAGCTCGACGGCGATCGACTTGGCATAGGCGTTGATGCCGGCCTTGGCGGCGGCATAGGCGGGATTGCCGAAATGCGCGATGGCATTGACGGAGGAGATGAAGACGACGCTACCCGATCCGCGCGCGGCCATCGCCTTGGCGATAGGATCGGCGAATGTCATCACCCCGGTCAGATTGAGGTCGAGCTCATGCTCGATCCTTTCCGCCGTCAGCGCGGCAAGCGTCTCGGCGCGCGTCCAGCCGGCATTGTTGATCAGGATATCGGGTACGCCGTCCCTGTCGAGAACAGCTGTGATCGCCTTCTCTAGGGACGCGCGGTCAAGAAGGTTGAAAACATGGCGCGAGGCAAGGTGCGGGCTTGCCAGCGCCTCCTCGGATTGGTCGCAGCCGACCACGCGCGCGCCCCTTCCGGCCAGCAGTGCGACGATCGCCGAGCCAAGGCCGCCGCCGGCACCCGTGACGACGACAGTACGGCCCTCGAATTCGGCTTTCGAAACCACGGTGCTTGTTCCTCCCGCAGATCAGGCAGATGCCGGCAGGCTAATGAATGGAATGTAATTAAGCAACATGATAATCCGCTTGCATGTGGTGAATTCAGCGATAATGTAGGAAAGTCACATAAATCTTGTGCCAGCCATCGGCGCAAGGAGCGCAAAAAGCGCGGAACAAATGGGAGAGATCGGATGAGCCTTGCCAAATGGACTGTCGGCCTGATGGCCGGAATGAGCATGCTGGCCTTCGCGGCGCAGGCGAATGCGGGTGAAGTGCGCGTCACCGTCGCCGAATACAGCGCCAAGACCGGGCCTTATTTCGAAGAGGTGAAGAAGGAGTTCGAGGCGAAGAACCCTGGCATCACTGTCAAGTTCGAAGTCGTGCCGTGGGATGTGCTGCTGCAGAAACTGACCACCGACATCACCGCCGGCACCAATGCGGATCTCTCGATCATCGGCACACGCTGGCTGATCGACTTCGTCCAGCAGGATGTCGCCGAGCCGCTCGACAGCTACATCACGCCCGAATTCAAGGGCCGTTTCATCGAGACCTTCCTGTCGCCCTCGATCATGAATGGCAAGACCTATGGCCTGCCGATCGCAGCCTCGGCTCGGGCCATGTATTACAACAAGGAACTGTTCGAGAAGGCCGGCATCGCCAAGCCACCGGCGACCTGGACCGAACTGCAGGACGATGCCCGCAAGATCAAGGCACTGGGTTCCGGCAGCTTCGGCTTCGGCTTGCAGGGCAAGGAGATCGAGACCGACGTCTACTACTACTACGCGATGTGGTCGCAGGGCACCGAGATTCTCAACAAGGACGGCACCTCCGGCTTGAGCACGCCGGGCGCGCTTGCAGCAGCCAAGCTCTATAAGTCGATGATCGACGAAGGGTTGACCGAGCCCGGCGTCACCTCCAACAACCGTGAAGACGTGCAGAACCTGTTCAAGCAGGGCAAGATCGGCATGATGATCACCGCACCGTTCCTGTCCAACCAGATCAAGGAAGAGGCGCCGAGCCTGAAATACGGCGTGGCGGCCATTCCGGCCGGGCCGACCGGCGCGCGCGGCACCTATGGCGTCACGGATTCCATGATCATGTTCAAGAACTCCAAGAACAAGGACGAGGCCTGGAAGCTGATGGACTTCCTGTTCACGAAGGAGCAACGCGCCAAGTTCACGCAAGGCGAAGGCTTCCTGCCGGTGAACAAGGAAGAGGCCAAGATGGACTATTATGTCAACAATGCCGATCTGGCCGCCTTCACCGCACTGTTGCCCGACGCCCGCTTCGCGCCGGTCATTCCGGGCTGGGAAGAGATCGCCCAGATCACCTCCGACGCCATGCAGAAGATCTATCTCGGCGGGGACCCGGAGACGGGCCTGAAGGAGGCGGCGGCGAAAGCCAACGCAGTGTTGAAAAAGTAGGGGCCGTGCTCAAGAAATAGGGCGTATCTCCCTGCGCCCGTGGCGCGCCCCAAACTCAGGCGGGGCGCGCCACAGTTTTCGGGCTTAAGCACAAAGCGTCGAACGCCGACGGGACAACCACTTCGTACAGGGAATAGATCGCCGATGTCGCGCCGCCCCTCATTGCCCTGCCGGGCATTTCTCCCCGTATAGGGACGGGGAGAAAGGGCTGGCCGCGATCTTGTCGTCCTCTTTGAGACGCTGGTGATTGGTCAAAGCGGCGGCGAGAGCGCCCCTCTCCCCGTCACTATACGGGGAGAGGATGCCGGTGTCCGAACCGGATAGATAGGTAACAGGATGGACCGATTGCATGGGTAACGGTTTTCTTGTCCGCCGGGAG
>NZ_VFVC01000076.1:0-13821 GCF_006441575.1 Mesorhizobium sp. B2-4-12 | reverse complement strand
CTCCCCCAGACGTCGCGCCGCCCCTCACTGTCCTGCCGGACATCTCTCCCCGTAAAGGACGGGGAGAGGGGCGCTCGTCGCCGATTTCGCCAATCGCCAACGTTGAAAGGTGGAGCCGGCGTTGCGGCCAGCTACTCTCGCCCCGTTTTACGGGGAGAGATGTCCGGCAGGACAGTGAGGGGCGGCGCGACGTCTGGGGGAGAGCGCGACCGCGCGAGCCCTAAACCTCACACAGCTTTGGCTTCGCGGATGTCGCCCCCCGCTCCGTCCCGGCTTCGCCGGGCCACCTCTCCCCCACATTCGTGGGGGCGAGGAAACCTAGGCCGCGCTCAGTCTCACCCCTCAATCCAGACCTTCTCGAAATGCTGCTCCAGCGCCTGGTGCTGTTCGCAGCCTTCGATGCCCTTGCGGTAGGTACGGTAGACCGAGCGCCAATAGGGCTGGATGATGATGCCGCTATCGCGCAAATTCTTCTCGATGCCGGCCATGATCTCCTTGCGCTTGATAGGATCGGGCATGGCAAGCGCCTTGTCGAGCAGCTCGTCGAACTCCTTGTTGGAATAGGCGCTTTCGTTCCAGGCCGCGCCCGATTTATACGCCAGCGCCAGCACCTGGACGCCGAGCGGGCGGCCGAGCCATTCGGTGCAGGAATAGGGGAACTTGCTCCAGTCGTTCCAGAAGGTGGCGGCGGGCAGCACGGTGCGCTTGATCTTGAGGCCGGCCTCGCGGATCTGCGCGGCAATCGCGTCCGCCGTGCTCTTCTGCCATTCGACGTCGACCGAGATCAGCTCATATTCATGGTCCGCCTTGCCGGCCTCGGCGATCAGCTTCTTCGCCGCCTCGACGTCGCGCTTGGCCGGGCCGATATCGGCATATTCGGGGTGCATGGGGCCGACATGGTGGTTGTCGGCGGGCTTGCCGCGGCCGTCGAGGCCGAGCTTCAGCACGGCGGAATTGTCGACGGCGAGCTGCGCGGCGCGGCGCACCTTGATGTCGTCATAGGGCGCGTTGGAGACGTTGAAGCGGGCGACGATGGTGGAGCCGGTGGCGATCTCGGAGTTCTTCAGCCCCATCTTCTCTGTCTGCGACACGGCATCGGAGGCGGTTTCGTGGTCGGTGTCGATCTCGCCGGATTCGAAGGCCGACAGCATGGCGTTGGGGTCGGAGCCGTAGTCGATCCACTGGATGCCATCGAGGTAGAAGTCGCCCTTCCACCACGGTCTGTCCTTGCGCTTCACCTCCGCACCCGTCTCGGCGTCCCATTTCACCAGTTCGCAAGGGCCGGTGGTGATGGCCAGCGCCTTCATGGGATCGCCGCCGCCATCATAGGAGCGGTGCATGATCAGCGCCGGATAATCGGCCATGCCGGCGACCAGCGAGATGTCAGGCTTGGGCAGGTTGAGCTTTATCGTGTAGTCGTCGAGCTTCTCGATGCCGCCATCGACCACCTTCTTGGTGTCGGCGTTGACAAGCGCGCCCATGCGCGCGGCGACCGAATTGCCGGCCACGCCGGCCTCGCACCAGCGGGTGAGATTGTGGATCACATCGTCGGCGTTGAAGGCGTCGCCGTTCGACCAGGTGATGCCCTTGCGCACATGCAGCGTCAGCGTCCTGGCGTCGTCGCTCATCTCCCACTTCTCCAGCAGCCAGGGCTCGAAGGTGAAGTCGGTGTTCCAGCGCACCAGATATTCGTTGCAGTGGCGGGCGACGTTGGACATTTCGACGCCGTCGAAGGTGCGCGGGTCCTTGAAACCCTTGACGTTCATGGCGACGCGAAGCACGCCGCCCTTCTTCGGTTCCGCCGCGCGGGCCGGCGTCGGGGCGAGGCCGCCCAGCGCAAAAGCGCCGGCGGCGCTGACGCCGAGGCCGGCCATGAGCGCAAAATATTCGCGGCGGTTGATGCCGCCCTTCCTGAAATCGTCGGCGACGGGCTTGGCCCGCGGGTGCAATTTGCGGTCGGTCAGCATGAATTTCATCGTCGTTCCCTCTTGTTGGTGCATGCCGCCCACAATGCGAGGCGGTTTTGGGACAACGGCATGCACGGAAATCGGCGCGCCCCGGTGGACGGCGCCAACGCGGGGCGGCCGCGACCGCCGGGGCGCCATTGCCTGAGAGGGAATGATAGGGCGGGGTGACGCGGCGGAATGTTCTGGAATCCGCAGTACTTGTGCGATGCTCCGCAAGGGTGGCGGGGCGGGTACGGGCGCGACTTCGTCATCCTCGGGCGGAGCGGGTGCGAAGCGGACGCGCAGACCAGAGGATCCATGCCGCGACATCCGCCGGGGAGCGCGGCGAGCGGAATTCTGGACCGTGGCGACGCATTGGAGTCCCGGCATGGATCCTAGGGTCTGCGCCGCGTCGCTTCGCTCCTTGCTGCGCCCTAGGATGACGAACGGGGCGGCTGCAGCACCAACAAAAAACCCGGCGCGAGGCCGGGTTTTTTCGGAAACGAGGATGAGAAGCCTCAGCTCACCTGGGTCTTGGAGGCGGCGGCCTGGTCTTCGGCGATCTTCTGCTGGAACATCTGGGCGAAATCGATCGGGTCGAGCATCAGCGGCGGGAAGCCGCCATTGCGCGTCGCCTCGGCGATGATCTGGCGGGCGAAGGGGAACAGCAGGCGCGGGCATTCGATGAACAGGATCGGCAGCATGTGCTCCTGCGGGAAGCCCGAAATGGCGAAGACGCCGCCATAGACCAGCTCGACGTTGAACAGCACTTCCTGGTCGAAGGAGGCCTTGGCGTTCAGCGTCAGGTTGACGTCGAACTGCTTGTCGGAGAGCGGATTGGCGTTGACGTTGACATTGATGGCGATGCCGGGAGCCTTGTCGCGGCCGCGCAGCGAATTCGGCGCGCCGGGGCTCTCGAAGGACAGGTCCTTGACATACTGGGCAAGGACATTGAGCGACGGCTGCGTCGCGTTGCCGTTTCCGTTGGCGGCGCCGGCGGGCGCGTCATCATTGCTGGCCATGAGCCTGATATCCTTTTGCCTGGGCAGCGTTGCTGACCGAATTGAAATCGGGCGTTCGCTACCATGGCCGGCATGACAAGACAAGGTTTGCGGCCTTGCTTCTCACCTCGTCATCCCAGGGCGAAGCAGCCGCGCAGCGGCGTCGCGGAGACCCTGGGATCCATGCCGTGACCGTGGCCAAGGAATACGGCGGCTCGATCCTCACAACGGCGCGGCAGGGTGGATATCTTCCACCATAGCGGCGTTCAGAGATCGCGGCATGGATCCTGGGGTCTGCGCAAGTCGCTTCGCTCCTTGCTCCGCCCCAGGATGACGAAGCGTAGGACAGGCCCAGCTAGTCGTCCTTCAGCCGCCGCCAGGGCGAGTTGTGGTCGGGGCCGCGCTTCGGATCGTCCTCGCGCGAATAGTCGCCGTCGTCGAGGTCGATGACCCGGTCGCGCGGCCGGCCGCGGAAGCCGCCTGGCGAGAAGTTGGTGGCGACGACGATGCGGCCCTTGAACAGGCGCCAGGCGAGGTCGCGCACCGGCGGCAGGAACAGGAGCAGGCCGATAATGTCCGTGACGAAGCCGGGGATGATCAAAAGGATCGCGGCGACCACGATCATGGCGCCATGGGCAAGCTGCTGGCTGGGGTCGCGGCCGGCATCCATCTCGGCGCGGATGCGGGCCATGACGCCAAAACCCTGGTGCCTCAGCAGCAAAACGCCGGCAAGGCTGGACGCGACCACCAGGCCGACCGTCGCCAGGGCGCCGACCTCGCGGCCGACGATGACGAAACCGGCGATTTCCAGTAGCGGAAGCGCGAGGAGGAAGAGGGGTAGCAAGGAGATGCGCAAGTCTTGCCAACCTTTTCTGTCGTTTGGCCGTTTCGATTGTTTTGGCCGTCGGCGACCAATCGCCGCTGGCCCTGGGGCTGTTAGATAGGTATGCCTGCCTTTAATTTGAATGATTGCGCCTTGCGTTCTATATGCTTTGGATATTGAACGCTATGCGACCGTGGCCTGCCGGCCGACGGTCCGGCCTCGAGGCAGGGATTGATTGGCGGAAGATATGGGTTTCTTCGACTTCGGCACGATTTTCTTCCTGATCGCGGCGGTGGTGATCTTCTTCCAGCTGCGCAATGTGCTGGGCCGTCGGACCGGTAGCGAGCGGCCACCCTTCGATCCCTACACGGCGGCGCGCACCGACAAGGACGCCACGCAGAAGCCCGAAAATGTCGTTTCGCTGCCGCGCAAGCGGCTGCCCGGCGAGCCGGCGCCGGCCGACGCCTACACGGCCATCGATGCCTTCGCCAAGCCCGACACCGATCTCAACAAGGGCCTACGCGCGATCAAGGATAATGACCCGTCCTTCGACCCGAAGGGTTTCGTCGACGGCGCCAAGATGGCCTATGAGATGATCGTCATGGCCTATGCCGACGGCGACCGCAAGACGCTGAAGAATCTCCTGTCGCGCGAGGTCTATGACGGCTTCGTCGCCGCGATCAGCGAACGCGAGGCCAAGTCCGAGAAGATCCAGTCTTCCTTCGTCGGCATCGACAAGGCCGACATCGTCTCGGCCGAGATGAAGGGTGGCGAGGCGCATGTGACGCTGCGCATCATCAGCGAGCTGATCTCGGCGACGCGCGACAAGGCAGGCACCGTCATTGACGGCGATCCCGAAACCGTGGCCGAGGTCAAGGATGTCTGGACCTTCGCCCGCGACACGCGCTCGCGCGATCCGAACTGGAAGCTCGTCGCCACCGAAGAAGAAGACTGAGCCCCGATGCATGTCGCCCAAAAGTGCGAAGCGGTTTTGGGGCGACGGCATGCATCAGAACCAGGGCTTGAAGCGCGTCGCATGATGCTCTTCGAGCCCAACGTCCTTTAGACAGGCGGCGGGCTCCGGTGTCGCTATCGCCTTCCTTCGCGGCAAAGTCCTTTGACGATCTTCCCGGCTGGGCCGACGACGACCATCTGCCGGCCTTCGAGGCTTTTCGCCGGTCCGCCTTCCATGCGCCGGTAAAACCCTATCGCAGCGGCGCGCTCGGCGTCGATTTCGGTGCCTTCGCCGAGCCCTATGCCGAAGCGCGCGGTGTCTCTTGCGCCAGCCGATCGGAAGCCCGCGCCTTCTTCGAACGCCATTTTGTTCCCATGCTGGTTGTCCCAACGCTGGTTGGGGCCGAGACCGGCGCCGGGCTCGTCACCGGCTTCTACGAACCGCAAGTCGAGGCCTCGCCGGTGCGGACGGCGCGTTTCGTCGTGCCGCTGCTTTCGCGCCCGGCCGATCTCGCCGATGTCGACGACGCCAACCGGCCGCCCGGAATGGACCTCTATCTCGCTTTCGCGCGCCGGACGGCGGGCGGGCTGTCGGAGTATCCCGACCGCGGCGCGATCGAGCGCGGCGCGCTTTCCGGACAGGGGCTGGAGATCGCCTGGCTGGCCGACAAGGTCGATGCCTTCTTCATCCATGTGCAAGGGGCGGCGCGGCTTGCCATGACCGACGGCCGGCTTTGCCGCGTCACCTACGCCGCCAAATCCGGCCAGCGTTTCACCGGGCCCGGCAAGGTGCTGAGCCAAACAGGTGAAATCCCGCTGGCTGACGTGACGATGCAGTCGATCCGCGCCTGGTTCAAGGCGCATCCGGAGCGCGTCGACGAGATCCTGTGGCAGAACCGCTCCTACATCTTCTTCCGCGAGGCTGCGGTCGAGGACGCCGCTCTCGGCCCGATCGCCGCCGCCAAGGTGCCGCTGACGCCGGGCCGCTCGGTCGCGGTCGACCGGCTGCTGCACACATTCGGCACACCTTTCTACATCGACGCGCCGACGCTCACCGCTTTCGAGGGGAAACCGTTCCGGCGGCTGATGATCGCGCAGGACACCGGCTCGGCCATTACCGGACCGGCGCGCGGCGATCTGTTCGCCGGTTCGGGCGATGCCGCTGGCGAGATCGCCGGCGTGGTGCGCAATGCCGCCGATTTCTATGCGCTGGTGCCGCGCGCGCTGGCAGGAAGCGCATCATGAGCAGGCGCCCCGACAAGCTCAGCGAGGACGACCGGGTGCTATGGAACCTGGTGGCGCGCACGGCCAAGCCGCTGAAGGGCCGGGCGGCGGTCGACATTCCCGACATGACGGCTGATGCCAGGCCGGCGACGCCACAAGCGGCCCAGCCCGCCGCCAATGCAGCGGCGGCCAAGCCGAAGGCCCAGCATGTCACGCACCGGCTCGATGAGCCGACGCTCGAAAAACTGTCAAAAGGCCGGCTGCCGATCGAGGGCCGCGTCGACCTGCACGGCATGACCCAGGACGAGGCTTATTCGCTGCTGTTCTCGTTCCTGCACCGGGCGCATGCCGGCGGCGTCCGCTATGTGCTGGTCATCACCGGCAAGGGATCCTCCTCGGGCGGTGACGGCGTCTTGCGGCGCGCGGTGCCCGCCTGGCTGGCGACGCCCGCTTTCCGGCCGCTGGTCTCCAGCCATGACCACGCCGCCCGCAACCATGGCGGGTCCGGCGCGCTTTATGTGCGGCTGCGGCGGGTGCGGCCGTGAGGACGGTTTCGTGACGCCGTTGGGCGAGCGGTTGCGGGCGCTGCGGAAAGAGCGCGGCGTCAGCCAGAAGGACATGGCGGCGGCGATCGGCGTCAGCGCCGCCTATCTGTCGGCGCTCGAGCATGGCAGGCGCGGCGCGCCGACCTGGACGCTGATCCAGAAGATCATCGGTTATTTCAACATCATCTGGGACGACGCCGAGGAACTGGCGCGGCTGGCCGAAGCCTCGCACCCGCGCGTAAAACTCGACACGTCGGGTCTAAGTCCCGCCGCCACCGAGCTTGCCAATCTGCTGGCCGAGAACATCGAGAAGCTCGACGAAGCGGAACTGCGCCGCATCACCGCGTCGATCCGCAAGGCGCTGGGCCAGCTGAAGTAACTGGTTTTCATCAGGATTCCGGGCGTTCCGCTCATTGCAAGACAATGCTCGCCGGCGGCATCCAGCGGGCATTGTGGCGAGATCAATACTTGCCGGCCGTGCTGCCGTTGGGGTTGCCGCCATTGGTGCCCGGGCGGCCATTGTCATGATGGTCGCGGCCGTTGCCGCCGCCCAGGCAGTCCGAGGCGCCTGCAGTGCCACAACAACGGCCGGCCCAAAGGTCATTGAGCGTGGTCTTGACGCAGCTCGTGTCGGTCTGACCAGCCAGGGCGGATCCGGTCAGGGCCGATACCGCGACGGCTGCGAGAAGGGTATTGCGCAGGAAAGCAGTCATTTGAAATCTCCATGGTTTGTTCTGTCGTCCACGGCTGTGTGTCGCCGGGCGGGACAAATTGGTTCACGGAGATGCGAGAAAATTTTCGGGAGGGCCCCAAAGGGAGCGGTGAGTCAAAGGCAGTGCGGCTATGGCAGAGGCCCAAGAGATTGGCGGAAGCCTCCACGGTTTCGTCATCCACGGGCGGAGCGGGAGCGAAGCGGACGCGCAGACCCGAGGATCCATGCCGCGACCTGCGAGCTCCGCAGCGGCGCAGAATGTAGTGATATAGCCGCGCCTGTTCCTAGGCCGCCGTGTTCAATGTTGGTGTCACGGCATGGATCCTGGGGTCTCCGCGACGTCGCTTCGCGACTGCTGCGCCCTAGGATGACGAAGGGCTGGGGTGGCGCCGCTCAAGCGGTTCCCCCCGCTATCGGCCCTTACTCCACCGACCCCACCAAAACCTGCTGGTCGTCGCGGATCGAGACCCAGCGGCCGGTGTTGTCGATCGCCTGCCGCTTGAGGAAGCGGTAGCCGGTCTGGTCCCAGGGCTTGATCTTGTCGTTCAGATTGTCGAGCACGTAGTCGCCCCTGTCGGTGCGCACCGTCAGCACGGCGTGGCCTTCGCCGTCGGGCTTGCGCACGACTGTTATCAACAGATCGGCAAGCGACATGCCCATGCGGGCGAGCTGGCGCCGCTTTTCCAGCACATAGTCCTCGCAGTCGCCGACGCCCTTGTCGGGATAGGCCCAGACCTCGTCCTTGCCGTAGACATCCATGTCGCTCATCGGCTTGACGGCGGCATTGACCCTGGTGGTGACGTTGACCAGCTTGCGCATCAACCCGTCGGTCAGGATTGCCGGCGCCAGATCGGCCGGCCGGATCGAGCACTCGCCGGGATTGAGCTTGCAGAAATCGTAGTGGCCGATCGGCTGCGAGGTAAAGCCCCCGGTCGCCATTGCTCCAGCCGCCAAAGCCGGTGCCACCCAGCCTCCCGCCATTGCCAGCCCGGCTGCCACGCACGCGCGCAGCCCTCGCGCCATCGTTGAGGAGTTCATTGTCCCCGCTCGCCCTGTTGTTAACGAAAAGTTAACGGCGATTTACAGTCCGTGTCAATCAAGACGCCGGTCCGATTTGCAAGCATGGTTACCCGCAGGCAGGAACAGCGCCTATTATGCAACAGAACAGGATCGGGCGCCGATACCGCCAGACTTTTCCAGGAATTGCCTATCGCTTGGCCGTGCGGACCAGCTTCGGCTTCACCGCAACCCGGTTCTGGCGGCCGTAACTGGTGATGAAGTCGACGATGCGCGGCACGATTTCGGAGCGGAAACGCGAGCCGTTGAAGACGCCGTAATGGCCGACCGCCGGCTGCATATAGTGGGCCTTCTTGTCGGCCGGAATGTTGACGCACAGATCCTGCGCGGCCTTGGTCTGGCCAAGGCCCGATATGTCGTCGTTCTCGCCCTCGACCGTGAACAGGGCGACGTTGCGGATCGCGGACGGATCGATCCTGGTGCCGCGATGCGTCATCTCGCCCTTGGGCAAGGCATGGCGCACGAAGACGGTGTCGACGGTCTGCAGGTAGAACTCCGCGGTCAGGTCCATCACCGCCAGATATTCGTCATAGAAGTCGCGGTGCTTTTCGGCACTGTCGCCATCAAACTTCACAAGGTGCATGAAGAAGTCCTTGTGGGCGATGATGTGACGGTCGAGGTTCATGCTCATGAAGCCGGAGAGCTGCAGGAAGCCGGGATAGACCTCGCGGCCGAAGCCCGGCACCGGCCAGGGCGCGCGCATGATCACGTTGTCGCGGAACCAGCCGATGCCTTTTTCCTCGGCCAGCAGATTGACCGCTGTCGGGTTGCGGCGCGTGTCGATCGGCCCGCCCATCAGGGTCATGGTCGAAGGGACGAAGGGGTCGCCCTTCGTCTCCATCAGCGCCACGGCCGCAAGCACCGGCACGGAAGGCTGGCACACCGCCATCACATGCGTATCCGGGCCCAGCGTGTGCAGCATGTCGATGACATAGTCGATATAGTCATCGAGATCGAAGCTGCCGTCGGCCAGCGGCACCATGCGGGCGTCGACCCAGTCCGTGATGTGGACATCGGCATAAGGCAGCATCGCCTCCACCGTGCCGCGCAGCAGCGTGGCATAGTGGCCCGACATCGGCGCCACGATGAGAAGCTTCGGGTCCGCCCGGCGGCCGGCCGGGACGGCACGCTCGAAACGAACGAGATTGCAGAACGGCTTCGACCAGATGGTCCTTTCGGTGACCTCGACGCTTTTCCAATCGACGACGGTCTTGCCCAGGCCGAAGGCCGGCTTGCCGTAGCGGCGGGTGGTGCGTTCGAACAGCTCGGCGCCCGCCGCGACCGAACGGCCCCAGGGCGTGTGCGAAAACGGGTTGAGCGGGTTGGAGTAGAACATCCGCACCGCATCGGCATAAAGCCGCGCTGGCTGCAGAGCCGCGTGATTCAATTCATAGAGCTGGTAAAACATCAAAAACCCCGCTGCTGCCTCGACCGAAAGGGACGACGAGCAGCGCCGAGCCTCAAATGTCTCGCGGCGAGGTTAACAACTAATTGCTGCGATGCAATACGTCACTTGGCGTGACCAATGGTTCTTTCGTCCAAGGTGTTGAAAACCCGACCGGAACGGCGGAGCCGGCTCAATGTGTGTCGCGAAGTGTGTAGGAAATGTGTCCGGCCCCTCATGCCGGACACAGGAAACATCAAACGCGCGCCATGCAGATCGCGGTCTGGCCGGAGCCGATGAAGCCAAGCTGGCTGGCGGCGCCCTTCGACAGATCGAGCACGCGGCCCCTGATGAACGGACCACGATCGTTGATGCGGACCACGACGCTACGGCCGTTGTTCTTGTTGGTGACCCGCAGCTTGGTGCCGAAAGGCAAGGTGCGGTGGGCGGCGGTCAGGGCAGAGGGATTCATGCGTTCGCCCGATGCGGTCCGCGAATGCAGCGCGTACCATGAGGCGCGGCCACACTGGCCGGCCGACGCGGTCGCCGAAGTGGCGGAAGCGCCGACCATCAGGCCAGCAGCGAGCGTTACCGCGACAAGCGCGGTTTGTTTGTTGGTCTTCATATTTGGGGGATGGCTCCGTTTTTGACAGGCCTCAGCCGTTAGGTGCCGAATAAGGCGGGAAATACGGCGGCGATCTGGCGGTTCCATGGCGGGAGCACACGTTTGGAGTCACCAGGTAACAGTCTGTCATGGATTTTCCGGCGGCCCGATAGTCAATTCCGATGATCTTCCAACCGACATCGGAGATCCGTTTGACAAGATCCGGGATTAGTCTCCAAGTAGAAACCGGCAAGATTTGCCCACTTCCTTTGGCTCATTCATCCGCGCCACGGCGCCGCAATCGATCGACTGGGAAAGCGAGACCCGTCAATGAGACTGACCAAAAATCTGCTGGCCTTGATTGTGCTCGCTATCGGCGCGCTGTGGTCGCTGCAAGGCATCGGCGTGGTCGGCGGCAGCTTCATGACCGGCCAGTCGCAATGGCTCTATATCGGCCTCGTCACGATGCTGGTCGGCCTGGCCGGGTTGGTGTGGGCGAACCGCCCGCGCGGCTGAGCCGCTCACTCCTTGTCTTCGAGATCGACGCCATCCGCGTGCAGTGCGCGCGGCTGAGCAAGCGCTTGCTTGGGTGAGCTGATTTCCTTCGGAAACTGGCGGGACGGCACGGCAACGCGACAGCGCGCCTTCTGCAGCATCTTAAGCTGGAACATCATTCCCCGTCTGGCCGGGTGATTGGCATGATCTATCTTCTTTCCCGCGACAAACGGCTGGAAAAGAGACTACGCTGCCGCTCCGCTCTTGGGCGGCCGCTTGATCATGGAGCATCGATATGAGCGAGCATGAGATCGCCGCGCCTGGCAGGGTTTCCCCGGAAAGCGGACCGTCCCGCCTGCTGCCGCCCTACAGATCGGTTCTCGACCTGATCGGCCAGACGCCGGTGGTCGAGCTGACCCAATTCGATACCGGCAAGTGCCGACTGTTCATCAAGCTCGAAAGCCAGAATCCCGGCGGCTCGATCAAGGACCGCATCGCGCTGTCGATGATCGCGGCGGCCGAGCAAGAGGGCAGGCTGAAGCCAGGCGGCACGATCGTCGAGGCGACCGCCGGCAATACCGGCCTTGGCCTCGCCCAGGTCGGCATTCCCAAGGGCTACCGCATCATCCTTGTGGTGCCCGACAAGATGTCGCGTGAAAAAATCCAGCATCTGCGCGCGCTCGGCGCGGAAGTGCGCATGACGCGTTCCGATGTCGGCAAGGGCCATCCCGAATATTATCAGGACATGGCCGAGAAGATCGCCGCCGAACTGCCCGGCGCCTTCTACGCCAACCAGTTCGCCAACCCGGCCAACCCGCTGGCGCATCAAACCACGACCGGCCCCGAAATCTTTTCGCAGCTCGACGGCAATGTCGACGCGGTGGTGGTCGGCGTCGGCTCCGGCGGCACGCTGACCGGGCTCGGCCGCTACTTCGCCGAGGTCTCGCCGAAGACCGAAATGGTGCTCGCCGATCCTGTCGGTTCCGTGCTGGCGCCGCTGATCAAGACCGGCAAGATGGAAGAGGCCGGCAGCTGGACCGTCGAAGGCATCGGCGAGGATTTCGTGCCCCCCAATGCCGACCTGTCGCTGGTGAAGAAGGCCTATTCGGTCAGCGACAAGCAGAGCATGCTGGCGGTGCGCGATCTCCTGTCCCGGGAAGGCATTCTGGCCGGCTCGTCGTCCGGCACGCTGCTGTCCGCCGCCCTGCGCTATTGCCGCGAGCAGACATCGCCCAAGCGTGTGGTCACCTTCGTCTGCGACAGCGGCAACAAATATCTGTCGAAAGTGTTCGACGATATCTGGCTGGCCGAGCAAGGTCTCGCCGATCATGAACAGCATGGCGACCTGCGCGACCTCGTCATGCGCTCGCCCCGCACCGGCGACATCGTCTATGTCGGCCCCGACGAAAGCCTGCTCAACGCCTATGGCCGCATGCGCCGTTCCGATGTGTCGCAGCTGCCGGTGCTCGATGAGGGCAAGCTGATCGGCATCGTCGACGAGAGCGATATACTGGCTCATGTCGATGGCCCCTATGACGGGCGCTGGGAGCGCTTCAACGGCCCGGTGCGCACCGCCATGACCTCCAATCTGCACACGCTGCAGGCGAGCCAGACTCTGGATGCGCTGCTGCCGGTGTTCGACCGCAACGAGGTCGCCATCATCTTCGACGGCGACGAGTTCGTCGGCCTGATAACCCGCATCGACCTGATCAACCATCTGAGGCGCCGCGCGAAATGACATCGACAAGACCACCATTGGGCAAGAACCGCCTGGCCTTCTCCACCCGCACCATCCATGGCGGCCAGAGCCACGATCCGCTGACCGGTGCGGTGATGGTGCCGATCTATGCCACCTCCACCTATGGCCAGCAGTCGCCGGGCGTGCACAAGGGGTTCGAGTACGCCCGCAGCCAGAACCCGACGCGCTTCGCCTTCGAGCGCGCGATGGCCGACCTCGAAAGCGGCTCGGCCGCCTTCGCCTTCGCCTCCGGCCTGGCGGCGATCTCGACCGTGCTGGAGCTGCTCGATTCCGGCGCCCATATCGTCGCCACCGACGACATCTATGGCGGCTCCTTCCGGCTGATGGAGCGGGTGCGCAAGCGCTCGGCCAATTTGCAGGTCAGCTTTGTCGATTTCACCGACCTTGCGGCGGTCGAGGCCGCGATCCGCCCCGAAACCAAACTGCTCTGGGTGGAAACGCCGACAAACCCGCTGCTGCGTATCGTCGACCTCGAAGGCGTCGCGGCGCTCGCCAGGCGCAAGGGCATCCTGTCGGTCGCCGACAACACGTTCTGCAGCCCCTACATCCAGCGGCCGCTGGAACTCGGCATCGACATCGTGGTCCATTCGACGACCAAATATCTCAACGGTCACTCCGACATGGTCGGCGGCGTGGCTGTCGTCGGCGACAACAAGGATCTCGCCGACCGGCTGAAATTCCTGCAGAACGCGATCGGCGCGATTTCGGGCCCGTTCGACAGCTTTCTGGCGCTGCGCGGTTTGAAGACGCTGGCACTCAGGATGGAGCGCCACTCGTTGAACGGCCTGAAGATCGCACAATGGCTGGAAGCGCGAAAAGATGTGCGCCGCGTCATCTATCCCGGCCTCGGCAGCCACCCTCAACATGCTATCGCCGTCCAGCAGATGCATGCCTTCGGCGGCATGATCACCGCCGTGCTCGACCGGGACCTCGCCGGCACAAAGCGCTTCCTCGAACGCACGCAGCTGTTCACGCTCGCCGAAAGCCTCGGCGGCGTGGAGAGCCTGATCGAGCACCCGGCGCTGATGACGCATGGCTCGATCCCGGCCGAGAAACGCGACGAGATCGGCATATCGGATTCGCTAGTGCGGCTGTCGGCGGGGATCGAGGACGGGGACGATCTGATCGCGGATCTGGAACAGGCGCTGGGGGGTTGAACGGCGAGTGGCGTGCAAGCACCGGGAGGCTGGTATTCTTCGGCCGACGTCGCGGCATGGATCCTAGGTGTTTGATCCCGAGCTTTAATGGTGCGATATTTTCTTCCGACTGGAAGGATGCGTTATGGGACAAGTTCTGC
>NZ_VFVC01000075.1:0-14363 GCF_006441575.1 Mesorhizobium sp. B2-4-12 | reverse complement strand
GTTGGAGATTGGCGAACCCCGAAAGGACAGCCGATCTCCCCCCTAGAGGGGGAGATGTCCGGCAGGACAGAGGGGGGTGCTTCGCGCAAACCTCAATCATGCCGGCTCGTCCATCAGATGCAGGTGCTCGCGATTGAAGGTGAGCACCACCGCCTCGCCCTCAGCCGGCAAAGCGGTGCCGGCCGGCACCATGGCGTGAAGCCTCAGCCCGCCTGCGTCGAGCGCCAGCCTTGTGGTGGCGCCGAGATAATTGGTTCCGACGAGACGCGCGGAAATGCCCTCGCCGCTCGCGGCTCGACCGACGCGAATGGATTCGGGACGCAGGCTTCCCCAGCGATGCTGGCCGGAATAGCGCTGGACGAAGTCCGGCGGCAGCACGTTGGACGAGCCGACGAAGTCGGCGACGAAGCGGGTGCTCGGCCGTTGGTAGATATCCTCCGGCGTGCCGATCTGCATGATCCTGCCGTCGTTGAAAACGGCGACGCGGTCGGCCATCGACAGCGCCTCGCCCTGGTCGTGGGTGACGAAGACAAAGGTGATGCCGAGCGCCTTCTGCAGCGACTTCAGTTCCTCCTGCATGTTTTCGCGCAGCTTCAGGTCGAGCGCACCGAGCGGCTCGTCGAGCAGCAGCACCTTGGGCTGGTTGACCAGCGCGCGGGCGAGCGCGACACGCTGGCGCTGGCCGCCGGAAAGCTGGCCGGGCCGGCGGGCGCCATAGCCGGGCAGCCGCACCAGCGACAACGCTTCTTCCGCCGCCTTGTGCCGCTCGGCCTTGCCAACGCCTTTGACCATCAGCCCGTAGGCGACGTTGTCGAGCACATTGAGATGCGGGAACAGCGCGTAATCCTGGAACACGGTGTTGACGTTGCGGCGGTAAGGCGGCACGCCCTCGGCACGTTCACCGAAGATCGAGATCGACCCCGCCGTCGGCTGCTCGAAGCCGGCGATCAGCCGCAGGCACGTCGTCTTGCCGGATCCGGACGGCCCGAGCATGGCAAAGAACTCGCCCGGTGCGATGTCGAGATCGACCGCATCGACGGCGCGAACGCTGCCGAAATGGCGCGAAACTTTCTGGAAAGAGACGGCTGAGGTCATGGGCCTGTCAGTTCGGTTGCCGGTTAAACGGGTTCGCACGACGCCCTACCTCCCCCTCGATGGGGGAGGTCGCGGCGAAGCCGCAGGTGGGGGTGGTTAGCGCCGAACGTCCGCGCTCCCCCCACCCCGACGCTTTGCGTCGACCCTCCCCACAAGGGGGAGGGTAAGGGGATCACCGACCGCCGATGACGCCGATATAGTCCGACACCCAGCGGTAGTAGGGCACGCACTGGTCGTTCTGGCTGGCGCATTTCGAGACCGGCGTCTTCCAGAACCTGATCTTGTCGAAGTTCTCGTAGCCGTTGGTCTTGCAGCCTTCCTCGCCGAGCAGCTCATTGCCCTTGCAGGCGGCGGGCACGACAGGGAGCGAACCGAACCAGGCGGAAACGTCACCCTGCACTTTCGGCGCCAGCGAATGTTCAAGCCACTTATAGGCGCAGTTCGGATTGGCCGCGTCGGCTTCCATCATGGTGGTGTCGGCCCAGCCAGTGACGCCTTCCTTGGGAACGGTCGAGGCAATCGGCTTCTTGGCGGCGACCAGCGTGTTGACCTGGAACGGCCACGAACCCGAAGCGACAACGCCTTCGTTCTGGAAGTCGTCGACCTGGATCGCCGCGTCATGCCAATAGCGGCCGACCAGCGTGCGCTGGACGCGCAGCAGCGCCAGTGCTGCCTTGTACTGGTCTTCGTTCAGTTCGTAGGGGTCCTTGATACCCAGCTCCGGCTTGTGGAACATCAGGTAGTTGGCGGCGTCGGCAATGTGGATCGGCCCATCATAGGCCTGGACACGGCCCTTGTTGGACTTGCCGTCCGGCAGGTTCATCTCCTCGAACACGACATTCCAGCTCTTCGGCGCTTCCTTGAAAACGTCCGTGTTGTACATCAGGATGTTCGGGCCCCACTGATAGGGCACGCCATAGTGGGCGCCACCGACGGTGAACCATGGCGCATCCTTCAGGCGGTCGTCGACCGTCTTCCAGCTGGGGATGAGATCGGTGTTGATCGGCTGCACGCGCTTGCCGGCGACGAGGCGCAGCGAGGCATCGCCCGAAGCCGTGACGAGGTCGAAACCGCCTTCGTTCATCAGCGAGACCATCTCGTCGGAGGTGTTGGCCGTCTTGACGTTGACCTTGCAGCCCGTCTCCTTCTCGAAGGACGTGACCCAGTCATAACCCTTGTCGGTTTCGCCGCGCTCGATATAGCCCGGCCAGGCAACGATGTTGACCTGGCCTTCGCCCTTGCCAAGCTCCTTAACCTGGGCAATGGCCTGACCTGAGAAGGTCAACGCGACCGTCAGCGCAGTGCATGACTTCAGGAATGAATTCATCATCAATCTCCCATTTTGGCGCCTGGCCCGAAAACCGGTTCCGGTTTTCGCCAAAGGTCATGCGCGGACCGAAAAATGTCAGTTCGTCGACGGACTTGATGCCGCTCTGGTGGCGGCTTTGGTTCCTGAAGCGCAAGGTGCTTGGAAAATTCCGGTTTCGCAAATTCATTTATCAGAAATGCGGTATCGGTTTTTCCGATATATCAAGCAAAGTCATCAAAGGCGCTGCCGGACCATCCGCTGCGACTGGGCAAGTCCGATGAAGTCGCGCGCCGCCTGCGGCAGACCGGAGCCGCGCCGCCAGACCATGCCGACCTGGACCACTGGCAAAGCGCCGGAAACATCGCGCGATTCGATGCGGTCGCCTTCCAGCGACCATGGCCGGTAGACAAGGTCGGGCAGCAGCGCCACGCCGGCCCCGGTGGCGACAAGGCTGCGAACGGCTTCCACGGAGCGGGTGCGGAAGGCGACATGCGGCTTGGCGCCGATCGCCGTCAGCAGCTTGCCGGTGTTCTCCTCGATTTCGTCGACGGTGAGCATGATCAGCGGCTCGGAGGCGATGTCGCCGATGCCGATGATGTCGGCACCGGCGAGCGGATGGCCGAGCGGCAGCCAGAGGCGATAGGCCGAAACTTCGAGGATTTCCGACTGCAATGCCATGCGATCGCGCAGATTCGACGTGACCATGACGGCAATGTCGAGCTTGCCGCCGATCAACAGATGTTCGAGATAGTCGCCATTGTCCTCTATGGCCGAGACCTCGACGCCGGGATAGGCGCGGCGGTAGCGGGCAAGCAGGTCCGACAGCACATAGCCGGCCACCAGTGAAGTGACGCCGAGTTGCAGCCGGCCGCCGAAAGCAGCCTTCTCGCCGGAAAAAGAGCGGCGGGCGTCGGACACGTCGGCGAGTATCTTCGTGGCGTGGCGCAGGAACTGGTGGCCCTTGTGGGTGATGTTGAGGCCGCGCGGATGGCGGTCGAACAGTTCGACGCCGAGATCGCTTTCGAGCTCCTTGATCGCCTCGGTGACCGACGATTGCGAGATGGAGAGATTTTGTGCCGCGCGCGACACCGTGCCTTGCTCGGCGACGGCGACGAAGAATTGCAACTGGCGGATGGTGAAGGCCATGGCCGGACTAAACACCGCCGCAGCCACGAAGAAAAGCCAGTGGCAGTGCTTATCCCGTGGCTGGAGAGCCGGCGCTCAGCCGAGCGTCAGCCTGATGCGCCGCCGCCATGCGGGACCGTAGCGCAATGCCTATGCCGCCGGAGACGCGGCACGCGCGATGCACAACATCGCCTTTGCCGTGTCGGGCGGGACGTTCGCGGGCGTATGCGCCCACCAGTCGCTGGTGTTCGGTTAGAACCCGGCTGCGTCGCGCGCGATGCTGAGCCGCGCTCCGGCTTGCGCCAGCGCCGCGGCTATGTCGCGCGGCGGTGCCAAGTCGGTGGCAAGCTCGGAAAAGCCGTCGAAGCCGCAGACCTGAACAAGACCCTGACGGCCGAATTTGCTGTGGTCGGTGATGACGAGCGAACGCTGGCCGCGCGACAGCACCATGCGTGCGAATTCGGCCTCTTCCAGATCGTAGTCCATGACACCTGTCACCGCATCGACGGCACCGATGGAGATGATGGCATGGCTGACGGAAAAACGGCTGACGAACTCGATGGCCGGAGTCCCGAACGCAGCGCCTGAATCGCTGCGCAGTTCGCCGCCGGCCATGTAGACCTTGTTGCCGTTGACGGTGGCCAGCGTGCGGGCGATGTCCGACGAGTTGGTGACGACCGTCAGGCGCCGGTGGCCGAGCAGCTCCCGCGCCAGGAACGAGGTCGTTGTGCCGGTGTCGAGCATGATCGACTCGCCGTCGCGAATGGTGGCGGCGACCATGCGTGCAATGACGCGCTTGGCATCGGCATTCTCGCGCATGCGGCGTTCGAACGGCGCTTCGCCGATCATCGACGGCAGGCCGATGGCGCCATGCATCTTCAGCACCGAGCCGTCACTGGTGAGCGGCTTGACGTCGCGGCGCACGGTCTCGAGCGAGACGCCCAGCCGGTCGGCCAGGCTGTTGATGGTGATGGTTCCCTCTTCCTGCAGCAGCCGCAGGATTTCGCCATGCCGTTTCGAGTGGATCATCTGAGCGTCCCAAAATTGACCGATTCTAGGGCATTCCTAACGCTTTTAAAGGAATGCCTTCTGCTTTCGGGCAAAACACCCAAAAAAAGTCACAGCTTTTTATTGACAGCGACGCGACGCTGGCGTGAGATTGACTTCGTGACAGGCTCGGAACTGCCACGGGAGGGTGATGGCAGAGCCGCAACCGACTGGCCAGTTCGTCTGGAACATGCCTGGCGCCAGATTTTTCAGATCCGCGGGGGCGGATGCCGGGGTCAAAAACCGGCCAAGGGGCTCGTCGGTGCGGTGCGGGATACAGTTCCCGGTATCCCGCACCGACGAGGTTTTGCGTTCCTTCTCACCATCGCTATGCCGAAGACTGGCTGAACCCGGGGCAAGCTCGTGACCGCCGAAGATCGCATCCGCGCCCTGCCCTGCTGGACTGGCAGCATCGAGATCGCTCCGCTGCCGGGTGGCCTGAGCAACGCCAACTTTGTCGTCACGGACACGACCGGCAAACATGTCGTGCGCTTCGGCCAGGACTATCCATTCCACCACGTCTTCCGCGAGCGCGAGGTGATGACCGCGCGGGCAGCGCATGCCGCCGGTTTCGCGCCGGCGGTCCGCTATGCCGAACCGGGGATCATGGTGACGGCGTTTCTCGGCGCCAAGACCTATCTGGCCGAGGACGTGCGTGCCAATCTTGGCCGGGTCGCGGCCCTGATGCGCGGCTTCCACCGTGAGATGCCAAACCATATCTCCGGCGCCGGCTTCATGTTCTGGGTGTTCCACGTCGTCCGCGACTACGCGCGCACCCTTGAGGAAGGCGGCAGCCGCAAGCGTGGCGACCTGCCGCGGTTCCTGGCGCTGGCCGACGAACTGGAGCGGGCCCAGAAATTGTTGCCGATCGTCTTTGGTCACAATGATCTCTTGCCGGCTAATATTCTCGATGACGGCAGCCGGCTGTGGCTGATCGATTTCGAATATGCCGGTTTCAACACGGCGATGTTCGACCTTGCCGGCGTCGCCTCGAATGCGGGCATGAGCGACGAGGAATCTTTCGCTTTCCTGACCGCCTATTTCATGAAGGAACCGGACGAGGCGATCCGCCGCTCGCACGCCGCGATGCAATGCGCCTCGCTGCTGCGCGAGGCGATGTGGAGCATGGTGTCGGAACTCTATCTCGACGCACCGGGTATCGACTACGTCGCCTACACCGAGGAAAACCTGGTGCGGCTCGACGCGGCGCTGGAAAGCTACCGGACAAAATACGGGATCCTGAAATCATGACCTTGCCTAGCCAGGCCGCGATCGTCGTCATCGGCGGCGGCATCATCGGCTGTTCGACAGCCTATCATCTGGCGCGCGACCACAAGGCCGACGTTGTGCTGCTCGAACAGGGCAAGCTGACCTCGGGCTCGACCTGGCATGCCGCCGGTCTGGTCGGGCAATTGCGCTCGTCGGCATCGATCACCCGAGTGCTCAAATACTCGGTCGACCTCTACAAGGGGCTGGAGGCCGAAACCGGCCTTGCCACCGGCTGGAAGATGACCGGCTGCCTGCGGCTCGCCACCAATGCCGACCGCTGGACCGAGTACAAAAGGCTGGCGACGACGGCGAAAAGCTTCGGCATGGATATGCCGTTGCTGTCGCCGGACGAAGTCAAGGCGATGTGGCCGCTGATGGAGGCCGGCGATCTGGTCGGCGCCTCCTGGCTGCCGACCGACGGCCAGGCGAGCCCCTCCGACATCACGCAGTCGCTGGCCAAGGGCGCGCGCATGCATGGCGCCAAACTCTACGAGGATGTGCGCGTCACCGGCTTCGAGATGAAGGACGGTCGCATCACGGCGGTGAAGACCAATCAGGGCGACATCGCCTGCGACAAGGTGGTGAACTGCGCCGGGCAATGGGCGCGGCAGGTCGGCGCCATGGCGGGCATCAACGTGCCGCTGCAGCCGGTGAAGCACCAGTACATCATCACCGAGAAGATCGAGGGGCTGGCGACCGACGCGCCGACGCTGCGCGACCCAGACCGGCGCACCTATTTCAAGGAAGAGGTCGGCGGGCTGGTGATGGGCGGCTATGAGCCGAACCCGCAGGCATGGACGACCGATTTCGCCGGGGGCGACGTGCCCAATGACTGGCAATTCCGGCTGTTCGACGATGATTACGATCATTTCGAGCAGCACATGACGCAGGCGATCGCGCGGGTACCGGCGCTGGAAACCGTCGGCGTCAAGCAGATGATCAACGGGCCGGAAAGCTTTACGCCGGACGGCAATTTCATCCTCGGCGTGGCGCCCGAATGCGCCAACATGTTCGTCGGCGCCGGCTTCAATGCCTTCGGCATCGCTTCGGGCGGCGGCGCCGGCTGGGTGCTGGCGCAGTGGGTGGTCGACGGCGAGGCGCCGCTCGACCTGTGGGTGGTCGACATCAGGCGGTTTTCCAACCTGCACCGCGACCGGCAATGGGTGCGCGAGCGCACGCTGGAAGCCTATGGCAAGCACTATACGATCGGCTTTCCGCACGAGGAGTATGCCAGCGGCCGGCCGCGCATCGTCTCGCCGCTGTATGACAGGCTGAAGCACCAGCGCGCCGTGTTCGGCTCCAAGCTTGGCTGGGAACGGCCGAACTGGTTCGCGCCGGCGGGTGTCGAACCGCAGGACATCTATTCGATGGGCCGCCAGAACTGGTTCGTGGCGGTTGGCGACGAACACCGGCATGTGCGCGAGAAGGTCGGCATTTTCGACCAGTCGTCCTTCGCCAAATACGAGTTGAGCGGGCCCGATGCGGCCAAGGCGCTGGACTGGATCTGCGCCAACGATGTCAGCAAGCCCGCCGGAAGGCTGATCTATACGCAGCTTCTCAACACGCGCGGCGGCATCGAGGCCGACCTGACCGTCGCGCGCCTGGCCGAGGAAAAATTCTACATCGTCACCGGCACCGGTTTTCGCACCCATGATGCCTCATGGATCAGCGACCATATCAGCGAGGGCCTCGATGCCAGGCTGACCGATGTCACCGAGGATTTCGGAACGCTGTCGCTGATGGGACCGCGCGCACGCGATGTGCTGTTGGCCGTCACCGTGGCCGATGTGTCGAATGCCGGCTTCCCGTTCGGCCATGTGCGCGAGATCGCAATCGCCGGCCAAATCGTGCGGGCGCTGCGCGTCACCTATGTCGGCGAGCTCGGCTGGGAACTGCACGTGCCGATCGCGGCGACAGGCGAAGTCTTCGACGCGCTGATGGCGGCGGGCAAGAAACACGGCATCCGCCCAGTCGGCTATCGGGCGCTGGAATCGCTGCGGCTGGAAAAGGGCTACCGCGCCTGGGGCTCCGACATCACCCCCAACGACACGCCGCAGGAAGCCGGCCTCGGCTGGGCGGTCAAGCTACGCAAGAACACCGATTTCGTCGGACGGCGCGCGCTCGAGAAGGTTGGCGGCGTGCCCTTGAAGAAGCGCTTTGCCGGCTTCACGGTCGATGATCCGGATATCGTGCTGCTCGGGCGCGAGACCATCCTGCGCAATGGCGAGCCGGTCGGCTATCTGACCAGCGGCGGCTATGGCTACACGATCGGCAGGAATATCGGCTACGGCTATGTGCGCAACGCCGATGGCGTCAGCGACGACTTCCTCATCTCGGGCGGCTATGAGCTGGTGGTCGCGATGGAGCGGACGCCGGCCAAAATCCATCTCGAGCCGATGTACGATCCGACAGCGGAGAGGGTGAAAGCTTAGTTCACCCGCAGGGCGAGACCACGGCTCGGCACGGTATCCGCCTCGCCAGGCATCGAGACGTAGGGGCGCGTTTCTTCAACGCGGGTGACGAGGCCTTGCGCCTCGAGTTCGGCGATGCGTGCGGCAAAACCCTGGTCCCAAAGCGTGTTCTTGACCGTCAGCACGATCACCCCGTCGGGCCGGCAGATGCGGATCAGTTCGTCCAGCCCCTCGGCGCCGACATGGCCCGAGGTGAACACGCCGGCCGAGATGATCCCCGCATAGGCATGATTGGCGAAAGGCAGCCGACCGCCGAGCGCCAGGCAATGCAGGGCCGAATAGACGCCCTTGCGCGCGGCCTGGTCCAGCATGCCTTGCGAGATGTCGAGCGCCTCGACCTGGGGATAGCCTATTATGTCAAGCCATTCGCCGATCAGCCCGGTACCTGCCCCGGCATCGAGCAGCGGGGCTGAGCCGCGTGGCAGATGACGGGCGAGCAACGCAAGGCAGATGGTCGGATGGCGGTAGCCGGCGGCGGACATGTCGGCGTCGTAGGTTTGCGACCAGCGATCATAGAGCGCCGCCACCTCTTCCGGGCGCTTGGCCGCGTAAACCGCGCCGAGCGCACCCTGATGTTTGCTGTCCGCCACGTACTCACCAATCTCTTGCCCTGCGAGGGATGATAGCCAAACGGCGAAAATTGTGGAACCGTTGCCGCGAAGAAATAAAGGCATGGGGCGCAGCCATGGCGACAGACGAGGCAAGGGCAAAGCTTGCCGCCATTCCGGTGCTGGCCGGCTATACCGGGCCGCTGGACCGGCTTGGCGGCCTCACCAACCTTGTTTTCAGGGCCGGTGACTTCTGCCTGCGCATTCCCGGCAAAGGCACCCAGGAATACATCAACCGCGCCAATGAGGCGGTAGCGGCGCGCGAGGCGGCAAAGGCCGGCGTCAGCCCGGAAGTGCTCTATGTCGACGCCGACACCGGCGTGATGGTGACGCGCTTCATCGCCGGGGCCGAGACGATGTCGCCGGAGAAATTCAGGGAACGTCGGGGCAGTCCGGCCCGCGCCGGCGAAGCCTTCCGCAAGCTGCACGCATCGGGCGCCGTGTTCCCCTTCCGCTTCGAACTGTTCGCGATGATCGACGACTATCTCAAGGTGCTGTCGACCAAGGACGTCGCCCTGCCCGCTGGCTATCATGATGTGGTGCGCGAGGCGGAAAGCGTGCGCGCCGCCCTCGCCGCCCATCCGCTGCCGCTCGTCGCCTGCCATTGCGATCCGCTGTGCGAGAATTTTCTCGATACGGGCGACAGGATGTGGATCGTCGACTGGGAATATTCGGGAATGAATGATCCGCTGTGGGATCTCGGCGATCTCAGCGTGGAAGGCAAATTCGATGCCTTCCAGGATGAAGAGATGATGCGCGCCTATTTCGGTGGCGAGGCGAGACCTGCGGAACGCGGACGAATCGTCATCTATAAGGCGATGTGCGATTTGCTGTGGACGCTGTGGGGGCTGATCCAGCTTGCCAACAACAATCCCGTTGACGATTTCCGCGCCTATGCCGACAGCCGCTTCGCGCGCTGCAGGGCGCTGATGGAGACGCCGGAGTTTTCACGGCACCTGGCCGTGATACGCTTGGGTTAGGCACCAGAATCCGGGCTTTAATTGACGCCCTTCGGCACATTTTCGGGTGGCACCGTGGTGTCGACCACCTTCTGGCGGTGGAAGATGAACAGGCCGGCCAGCACGATGATGCCGGAGCCGATCAGGATGCGCGGGCCGGGAACATCGCCGAAGAACACCAGTCCAAACACCACTGCCCAAAGGAGCAGCGTGTAGTGCAGCGGCGCCAGCGTCGAGGCCGGCGCCAGTTTCAGCGCCCGCGTGATCATCAGATGCGCGCCGCAGGAAACGATGCCGAGCAGCAGCATGGCGCCGACGTCGAGCGCCGAAGGTGTGCGCCAAGCGCCGATGGTCAGGACGCTGCCGACCAGCAGCGTACCGATCGTCTGCCATGTCACCAGATTGGTGTCGCTGGTGCCGCGCAGCCGCCGGTTGAGGATGATGGCGAAGGCGAAGGCGATGCTGCCGGCAAGCGCGAAGCCCGACGACAAGGAGAACGCGGCAGAGGATGGCTTCAGCATGATCACCACGCCGCAGAAGCCAAGCAGGATCGCCAGCCAGCGGCGCCAGCCGACCTTTTCGCCAAGCAGCAGGTGCGAGAGTGCCGCGACATAGATCGGCCCGGCCATATAGAAACTCATGACATCAGCCAGCGGCAGATAGACGACAGCGGCATAGAAGAGCGCGGTGTCGAGCGTGGTCATGACGACACGCAATATCTGCAGTTCGGGCCGCTCCATGCGAAACAGCTTGGCGGTGCCCTGATGGGCGATCATCGGACCCAGCACGAAGAAGGCGCCGATCGAACGGATCAGCACCACCTGGCCAACGGAGAAGCTGGCGACCAGCCACTTGCCCATCGCATCGTTCAGCGCGAACAGGAAGTCGCCGGCCAGCATCAACAAAATGCCGGCCAGAAGCACGTTCCTGATTGTGGAATTCTGCGCCACGGGTTGCGTCATGCCGATCCCGATTCCTCTCATGCGAAGCTGCGTCGTAGACGGAAGCAGGGGCTTTGACGAGGAGAATCCGGGAAATCGCGGGACCAGAACCGGGAATCGGCTGGGCCTAGGTGGCTTTGTGCCTGCGGTTGACCGCCGCTGGCCTCCCCTCGATCGAAAGCCTGGTATCCTGCCTCGTGCGCTCCGCCACCACCTTGCCCCTGGCAATAACGCAAATGCGTTCGCCGCGCAGACGCAGGGCCTCGATCGGATTGCCGGCGTCGAGGATGACGAGGCTGGCGCGCTTGCCGACCGCGAGGCCGAGATGGTCGAGCCCCATGATGGCGGCGTTGACGTTGGTGACCATGTCGAAGCAGCGCGCCATGTCGGGCGGGCTCGACATCTGGGCGACATGCAGGCCCATGAAGGCGACGTCGAGCATGTCGGCGGTGCCCAGCGAATACCAGGGGTCGAGCACGCAATCCTGACCCCAGCCGACGCGGATGCCGAGCGCCTGCATCTCCTTGACCCGGGTCAGGCCACGGCGTTTCGGGAAGGTGTCGTGGCGGCCCTGCAGCATGATGTTGATCAGCGGATTGGGGATGGCGGAGACGCCGGCTTCCGCGATCAGCGGCAAAAGCTTCGAAACGTAATAATTGTCCATCGAATGCATCGAGGTGAGGTGCGAGCCGGCCACCCTGCCCTGCAGCCCCAACCGCTGCGTTTCATAGGCCAGTTGCTCGATGTAGCGCGAGAGCGGGTCGTCGGTCTCGTCGCAATGCAGGTCGACCATCAGGCCGCGCTTGGCTGCGATTTCGCAAAGCTCGGTCACCGAGCGCGTGCCGTCGGCCATGGTGCGCTCGAAATGCGGAATGCCGCCAACGACGTCGACGCCCATGTCGAGCGCACGGATGGTGTTCTGGCGTGCCGTCGGCGAGCGATAGAAGCCATCCTGAGGAAACGCCACCAATTGCAGGTCGATGTAAGGAGCGACCGTTTTCTTGACGTCGAGCAGAGCCTCGACCGCCAGCAGCCGGTCGTCGCAGACATCGACATGGGTGCGGATGGCGAGCAGCCCCGTCGACACCGCCCAGTCGCAATAGGCGAGCGCCCGGTCGCGCACCGTCTCATGCGTCAAAAGCGGCTTCAGTTCGCCCCACAGCGAAATGCCTTCGAGCAGCGTGCCCGACGCGTTGATGCGCGGAATGCCATAGGAGAGCGTGGCATCCATATGGAAATGCGGATCGACGAAGGGCGGCGACACAAGATTGCCACGGGCGTCGATTTCGGCCCGGGCGGAACCCTCCAGCCTGGGCTCGATCGCCGCGATCGTCTCGCCGCTGATGCCGAGATCGGCAATCCTGCCATCCGGCAGCGTGCCGCCACGAACGATAAGGTCGAAGTCCATCTGTCGTCATCCCGCTTCAAGAATCACTTTTCCATCGTGTCCCAAAAGACAGCATGCCGCAGCGGTTTCTTTCCAGAAGCCGCCAATGGTTCCATCCGGCCGCAACTCCCTCTATAAGCCGCCTTCGACATCCCGGCATCAAGGATCAGCCGTTGTTTCGTTTCTTCCGTTCGACGGAGAACCAGCGCCTCGTGGCGAGGCTGCTCAGGGAATCGTTCCGGCAGCACAGGGCCGGCTACGCCGCTGCCATCCTGTCGATGCTCGTGGTGGCCGGCATGACGGCTGCCAGCGCCTGGATCCTGCGCGAAATCACCAATGAATTCGTGATCGACAAAAGGATCGAGCGCGTCAACATGATCGCCGTGGCGGTCGCCGCGATCTTCATCGTCAAGGGCATAGCCAATTTCGTCCAGGCCTACTTCATGAGCCGGGTCGGCAACGCCATCATCGCCGAACGGCAGCGCAAGATCTATGACCGCATCCTGGCGCAAGGCATCGAATTCTACCACTCGACCTCGTCGTCCGACCTGATCACCCGCATGACCAACAATGCCCAGGCGGCGCGCAACGTGCTCGACCTCATCGTCACCTCCTATGTGCGCGATCTGGTGACCCTGGCTGCCTTGATCGGGGTCATGGTCTGGCAGCAGCCGGCGCTGTCGCTGATCTGCTTCGTCGTCGGTCCGCTGGCCATCTACGGCGTCAACCGCATCCTGAAACGCGTGCGCAAGTTCGCGGCGATGGAGTTCCGCTCGGTCGGCCAGATCGTCCAGGTGATGCAGGAAACCGCGATCGGCGTGCGCGTCGTCAAATCCTTCAACCTCGAAGGCCTGATGCGCAAGCGCATGTACAGGGCGGTGTCCGATGTCGAGGACCGGGCCAACAACATCGCCGCGCTGGAGGCGATCACCAGTCCCGTGATGGAAACGCTGGCCGGCCTGGCCATCGCCGGTGCCGTGCTGGTCAGCGGCTTGCTGGTGCTGCAGGGCGGCCAGACGCCGGGCGGCATCACGGCCTTCATCGCGGCACTGCTGCTGGCCTATGAACCGGCAAAACGCCTGGCGCGCGTGCGCATCGCGTTGGAAAGCGGCATTGTCGGCGTGCGCATAATGTTCCAGCTGGCCGACGAGCCGCTGACGCTGGCCGAGAAGCCGGATGCAACGTCGCTCCGGGCCGGACCGGGCGAAATCCGGTTCGACGCCGTCAGCTTCGCCTATCAGAATGGCCCGCCGGTGCTGGACCGGTTCGACCTGACCTTCGCGCCCGGCAAGATGACGGCGCTGGTCGGGCCTTCCGGCGGCGGCAAGTCGACGATCCTGAACCTGATCATGCGCATGTACGACCCGAAGAGCGGCAAGGTGTTGCTCGACGGCCAGGACATTTCCCAGGCGACCCTTGCCTCGCTCAGGGAAAAGATCGCCTATGTCGGCCAGGACACGTTCCTGTTTGCCGGTACGATCATGCACAACATCCGGCTCGGGCGGCAGGACGCGACGGACGAAGAGGTGATTGCCGCGGCCAAGGCGGCCAATGCGCATGACTTCATCATCGCGCAAGCGAAGGGTTACGAGACCGATGTCGGCGAGAATGGCGGTCTGCTGTCGGGCGGCCAGCGCCAGCGCATCTCGATCGCACGCGCCATGCTGCGCAACGCCGAAATCCTGCTGCTGGACGAGGCGACCAGCGCGCTCGACGCCGAATCGGAAGCCCTGTTCCGCGACGCGCTGCAGCAATTGACGGAAGGGCGTACGACCATCGTCATCGCGCACCGCCTGTCGACCGTGCACCAAGCCGACACGATCGTCGTGCTGGAAGCCGGCAAGGTGGTGGAGAGCGGCCCGCACAAGACACTGCTCAGACAGGGCGGGCTCTACCAGAAGCTTTATGAATATCAGCTGATGCCGTGAGTGTGGAGCAGCGCAAGCCGAGGACAGGTAGTCCTGCAGAGTTTGTGCTGCCCCTCATTGTCCTGCCGGACATTTCTCCCTGTATAGGACGGGGAGAAAGAGGTCGGCACCAACGGCTTCGCCCAATTTGTCGTTGTTGCAAGAATGCTAGAGCAGAATCTGATCACTCTGGCTCGTAACCTGCGGCGCTGAAGTAGTTTGTGCATTGCTCGGCGGTGAAGCGT
>NZ_VFVC01000074.1:0-14437 GCF_006441575.1 Mesorhizobium sp. B2-4-12 | reverse complement strand
CTCTCGGGCCAAAGGGCAGTGCAATCGCATACGGCAGCGCCGGCCCCTCTCCGTCCGCTGCGCGGCCACCTCTCCCCCATTACATGGGGGCGAGGAAACGCCAATCTCCGAAGTCGCGGCTTTGGGAGGCTTGGTTCCTCGCCCTCACAAAGTGGGGAGAGGTGGCCGCGCAGCGGACGGAGAGGGGGAGCGCCCTATGCGATTGTCCTCGCCTTGTGACCGGCATGTCACGAAGAACGCAGCGGAGGCCAAGAAGCATGACCCTCACCAACCGGGACATTGTCGAGCTGACCGAATGGCGGCGCAAGCTGCACCGGCAGCCGGAAATCTCGAACGAGGAGGAAAATACGGCCAAAGAGGTCGTCGCCTTCCTCGCCGATACCGCGCCGGACAAGGTGCTGACCAGCCTCGGCGGACATGGCGTGGCTGCCATCTACGACAGCGGCAAGGCGGGACCGACGGTGCTGTTCCGCTCCGAACTCGACGCGCTGCCGATCGCGGAACTGTCAGGCGTGCCGCATGCCTCGCAGGTGCCCGGCAAGTCGCATATGTGCGGCCATGACGGCCACACCGCGATCCTGGCGTCGCTTGGCCGCCAGCTCGGCCGCCAGCGGCCGGCAAGCGGCCGCGTCGTGCTGATGTTCCAGCCGGCGGAGGAGACCGGCAATGGCGCGGCCGGCGTCGTCGCCGATCCGCGCTTCGGCGAGATCGCGCCGGATTTCGCCTTCTCGCTGCACAATCTGCCGGGCGTGCCGTTCGGCGAGGTGCGGCTGAAACCCGGCGTGGTCAACTGCGCCTCGCGCGGCATGCGCATCATCCTGGAGGGCAAGACCGCGCATTCCTCCATGCCCGAGACCGGCATCTCGCCGATGCCGGCGATCTCGGAGCTGATGCCGGCGCTACCCGCGCTCGGCCGCGCGACCTTCGCCGATGACGACTTCGCCATGGTCACCGTCACCCATGCCGAGATGGGCGAAGCCGTGTTCGGCATCGCGCCTGCCCATGCGGAAGTCTGGGCGACGCTGCGCACGCGGCGCGACGAGCGCATGGCGGATCTGTGCGCCGCCGCAGAGGCGCTGGTCAAGGAGATCGCCGCCCGCCACCGCCTCGCTGCCTGCTGGGACTATCACGAGATCTTCGTCGCCAGCGTCAACGCGCCGGACGCGGTGCAACACCTGCGGCGCGCCCTCGACGAAGAAGGTGTCGCGCACGGGCAGGAAGCCCTGCCGATGCGTGCCTCGGAAGATTTCGGCCTGTTCGGCCACGGCGCCCCGTCGGCCATGTTCTTCCTCGGCGCCGGGGAGAAGCACCCTGCCCTGCACAATCCGGACTATGATTTTCCCGACGACCTGATCCCGATCGGGTCGAGGATTTTCATGCGCACCGCCCGCAATCTGCTGGGCTGAGCTTGGCTTAACTCAGCCTCCGAGGCGGCAAGTCGCGCGCGCGGTTGCGGTCGACTACGACCACCCTTGACCGACACAGACACCCGGTGGCGCGCTCGCTGTCCCGCCGCATTATCGACCGTCATGCAACGGTCTGGCTCGGAACGATGAGGCTTGCACCACAACATCGGTTTCTTCAAGGTAGGAGCAACGGCGGACATAGATGTCGCTGCTTGCCGATTTGACCGGAAGGTTACAGCACCATGCCACTCAGGATTCGACGATTGGCCGCCAGGACCCTGGCGCGCCCGGCGCGACGTCTCGGAGATCTGACTGCGATGTTTGTCCTGATTGCCAGGCCGCTCGTCTTTGGAATCGCCCTTTTGTTGGCTGGTCCGACGCAGGCGCAGGCGCCGGCGAGTGTCCCGCCTGAAAAGGTCAAACAGCTGTTCGAGCTTCTCGACGACCCGTCGGTGAAGACCTGGGTGGCCGAACAACGAAATCAGGACGCCAGGCCGACGCAAGCGCCTGCCGAGACAGGAGCTTCGCCGGCCGGCGCATCGTCGGACGCGGTGGCCGCACCAGGCCAGATGAATACGATGGCATCCTCGATGCTCGATCGGATCAGGCATCATATCGAAAGAATCGTGCGAACCTTGCCCTCGCTGCCAGGCCAGTTCGCCCGCGTTCGGGCAGCAACCATGGAGGATATGTCCAGCAAGGGATCCGCCGGCGTACTCTTGCTGATTGCGATGTTCATCGCCGCCGGGCTGGCGCTCACCTGGGCAACGTACAAACTCACCCGTCCATTTCGTCTTTGGATCATCGCGCAGCCGAAGGACACCCCCACCGGGCGAGCCAAGAAGATTGGCGGCCGCACGCTTTATTCCAGCATGCTGATCGTCTCCTTCGCGCTGGGCAGCGCCGGCGCGTTCATGTTGTTCGACTGGCCGATGCTCATCCGCGAGATTGTCCTGACATTTCTGATGGCTGCGGTCGTTACATGGGGTGTGCGCATGTACGTCACGGCCTTGCTCGTCCCTTCCTTCATGAACGTCGAGAACGCTGTCGAGGTTCGTGCCTTGCCGATCACCAACGAAACAGCCGACCATTGGACTTATTGGTTATCCCGGATCGTCGGCGTCTTCGCCTTCTTCGCCGCCGCGTTTTTCCTCTTGCCGGGTCTCGGCATCGATCGGGATGGAATGCTGGTGCTGTCGACGGGCGCCGATTTCGTGCTGCTGCTGCTTTTCCTGCTTGCCGTTTGGCGTCGGCCAAGAACACAGCGAGACGGTGCGCGCCAAAGCGGTCACACGGCAGCGACATGGTTGGCGACTTGCTATTTCGTCGTTCTGTTCCTGCAGCGCATCGCCGGTCTTGATGTATTCTTCTGGTTTACCTTCGCCGCGTTCTTCCTGCCCGGGGCAATCATGCTGACGCAGCGCGGGGTCAATTTCGTCCTGCGGCCGGGTTCGGAAGATGCAGGCCGGCCGACGATCCCGGCGGTGACGATCGCTGCCATCGATCGCGGAATCCGGATGATCTTGATCCTGGCGGCGGCTTACTTTCTCGCGCGTGTCTTGGGTCTGGACATGCAGTCCATGCAAGATCGCGATACGATGACCACGCTCATATTGCGCGGCTTGATCAATGTCATGGTCATTGCACTTGCCGCCGATTTCGGCTGGTCGATCATCAAAGCCTTGATCGAACGAAAGCTGGGCATCGAAACGCCGCACGCGGTCATCGGCGAGGAGGACGTCCCGAACCTCGATCCTCAGCAGGCGCGGCTGCGCACGCTCTTGCCGATCATCCAGAACATTCTGCTCGCAGTGATCGTGGTGATGGCGGTGCTGATGATGCTCGCGTCGGTGGGTATCCAGATCGGCCCGCTGATCGCCGGCGCCGGCGTCGTTGGCGTCGCTGTGGGATTTGGGGCACAAACCATCATCAAGGACATCATTTCGGGCGTGTTTTTTCTGCTCGATGATGCGTTTCGCGTCGGCGAATACATTACATCCGGACGTTATGTCGGAACGGTGGAGAGCTTTTCGCTGCGCTCGGTGAAGCTGCGCCACCACCGTGGCCCGCTGTTCACAATACCTTTCGGCGAACTCGGGGCGGTCCAGAACCAGAGCCGTGACTGGGTCACGGACAAATTCAACATCACCGTCGGTTACGACACCGATATCGACTTCGCTCGCAGGCTGATCAAGCGGATCGGCCTCGAACTGGCGGAAGATCCCGAGTTCAAACACTGGGTGCTCTCGCCGATCAAGATGCAGGGCGTACAGGAGTTCGGCGAGTACGGCATCGTCTTGAGGGTCAAGGTCACAACCAGACCGGGAGGCGCCTTCGCCATGAAGCGCAAATTCTATGTACGAATTCGCCAAGTCTTCAAGGAGCAGGGCATCGAACTCCCATTCCCGACCGTTCACGTCCAGGAGCTGCAGAACCCGCATGGACCGGAGGATGCGCCGTTGGAGATCACACCCGAGTTGAGAATGGCCGTCGCCCAGTCGCACACCAACCGGCGCAGAAGAAAGGTGGCACAAGAAGCAGGAAAGCCGTGACGCCTGCCGGTCACGGCGCGGCTTCCACATAGCGCCCACGGCGGGGACACTCCTGAGATGCCGAACGCCATCCAAGCCACGCCGGCAGCACTCCGGCCTGGCTTCAAACCGGCCCTGGCCTTCAAACCGACCTAGTCCTTAAACAGGCAGGCCCGCCCTTTGAAGCCCACTCTTGATCCTCTCCATATCCTGCGGATCCCTGAAGGGCATCTGGCCAATGCCTTCCGCAAACGAATAGTCCGGATTGATCGCGATCAATTCGCTCCAGACCTGGCGGGCGCCCTCATCGTCGTCCAGCAGACCAAGCACCGCCGCCAGATAGGCGCGGCTCATATCGGTCTTTGGAACCAGCAAGATGCGCTCGCGCAGCAAGGCGGCCGCGGTTTCGTATTTGCCGGCGATGAGGTGCGCCACTCCCAGTTGGTGCAGATAGAGATGCGAATAGAGCGGGTCGAGGCGGATTGCCCGCTCCATGTCCGCGATCGCCGCCAGGGGCTTTCCCGAATACATGTTGAGCATGCCGCGCAGCGACAGCGAAGGCGCGAAGTTCGGGTTGAGCGTGAGCGACATCTCGACCTCCGCTGCCCAGCGTTCGAAATCCTTCCGGTACATCGAAACCAAGGCGGCCACGCCATGCGGAAACGGGTCGTTCGGGTCTCGATCGATGGCTTCATCGACCAGCCTGCCGGCCTCGGCCAGCGCGCAACCGGGGTCGCTCACCCAGCGATTGTAATAGGCATGCGCCATCGTCATTGCGAGCGCGGCGTAGGGCGCCGCATAGGCGGGATCGTGATCGATCGCCTTGCGAAACAGTTCTGCAGTCCGCCTGAAGACATCGGCATTCTGCGTCGCGCCCCGTTGCATCGCGCGGCCCCGCAGGAAGCAGTCATACGCCTCTATGTCGGTGGTTCCGGCCGAGGTGATTCCAGGCCATTGGGCCGCTTCCTTCGGATTCAAGGCGATGTGGAGTTCGCCGACGATCTTGCGGGCCACTTCCTCCTGGACCGCGAACATGTCCGCCAGCTCGCGGTCGTAGCTTTCGGCCCATATGTGCGCGCCCGTCTCGCCGTCGCTCAGCTGCGCGACGATCCGCAGGCGGTTGCCGCTCCTGCGCACGCTTCCCGCCAGGACATAGCGGACGCCCAGATCCCTGGCGACGGTGCGGATGTCGACCGATTTTCCCTTATACGCAAAGCTCGAGCTGCGGGCGATGACGACCAGCCCGGAGAGCTTCGACAGCATCGTTATGATCTCTTCGGCCAGCCCGTCGGCGAAATACTCCTGTTCGATGTCGGTGCTGAGGCTGGTGAGCGGAAGAACGGCAAGCGACGGCTTCGCCTGCGGCTGGACCGTCTTGTTGGCTTCATCGAGGCCTGGCCCGAGAAAGCGATAGCCGATGCGGGGCACCGTCGCGATCCATTCCCCACCGTCCGGCATCGGTCCAAGCGCCTTGCGCAACAGCGCGATCTGCACCGAAAGATTGCTCTCCTCGACGACGCTGCCCTGCCAGCCGGCGTCCATCAGCTCGGTCTTGGTCAGGATCTCGCCCTGCCGCTTGAGCAGTGCGTCCAAAAGCAGAATGCCCCGGCGGCCCAGCGCCACGGGCTCTCCCTCGCGCAGCAGCGTCCCCTTGTAAGGGTCCAGCGTAAACGGGCCAAAAGCGGTTGCTTGCTTCGACATTTTCTGGGTGCTGGCGCGGCTTAGGAAATTGTTCGCAGATTATTCGGCATCGCTTCAATACGCGAGAGCCCGTTTCAAGACACCTTTCTCCAGCGCGCGCCAGAGGCTGACCAAGGATCTGCTCGGCCCTGCACTGCAGGATCGTTCAATCAGCGGACGCTGAAGCAGCCCTGGCGTGGGCCGGTGAAGAGTTCGCGATGAACTTGCCGCCGCAACCAGGTTCCAAAGGAGAAACTTCAATGTCGACTGCTTTAACCGCACTCGTCTCGGCTACCGCACTTGCCTTGGGCATGTCGGCAACGAGCGCAATCGCCGCCCCGGTGAAATCCATCGTGCTGGTCCATGGCGGATTTGTCGATGGATCCGGCTGGGAAGGCGTCTATGACATCCTCAAGAAGGATGGCTATGAGGTCACCATCGTCCAGAACCCGACCACATCGCTCGCCGACGATGTCTCGGTGACCAAGCGCGCGATTGCAGCGGCATCGGGCAACGTCATCCTCGTCGGCCATTCCTATGGCGGTGTCGTCGTTTCGGAAGCCGGCACCGATCCCAAGGTGGCGGGCGTGGTCTACATCACCGCTTTCGCGCCGGATGCCGGCGAATCCGTCTCGAGCCTGATCGCCAACCCGCCGCCCGGCGCTCCGGTGCCGCCGATCCTGGCGCCGGTCGATGGATTCCTGTTCCTCGATCGGGGCAAGTTCGCCGCGTCGTTCGCCGCCGATGTCCGCCCGGACCTTGCTTCCTTCATGGCCGACTCCCAGGTTCCCTGGGCCGTGGCCGCGCTGGAGGGCAAGGTCAGCGCGCCTGCCTGGAAGGTGAAGCCGAGCTGGTACCTGGTGGCGACCGAAGACAAGATGATCCCGCCGGATGCCCAGCGCGCCATGTCCAAGCGCGCCGGCTCCACCGTCGTCGAGGTTCCGGGCAGCCACGCCATATACGTGTCGAAACCCGGTGCGGTTGCCGAACTCATCGAAGAGGCCGCGCAGACGGCGAAGCCGCTCGGAAATTAGCCGGTTTCTTTTCTACCTATCCAACCGGCGGCATGAGCAGAAAAACATCCAGGCTTGACGCACTTCGGCGGGCACGCCCGCCTCGCCGCGGTGGGCAAGCCGCACACCGGGTTCCGCGCGAACGTGAATGCGCTTGTCGGATCGTGGCGGGTCCTCGGCGGTGACTGGAGAGGATGGCGGGCTTACACCTGCCATCCGCACGGCGCATGGGTCGCCACTCCGTCACTCGACAAAAAGCCAATGTCGGCAAATCTGGCGCTCAGCTTTGCGCTGATCCGAGGACATGGCATGCTCCTGCCGAGAGGCTGAGGTTTATGCACGCATACGTTCTCAAGCGCTATGGCGGCCCGGAAAGCGCGCGGATGACGGAGGTACCGGCGCCCGTGCCGGGGCCGCGCGATCTTCTCGTCGAAGTCCGGGCCGTGGGCCTGAACCCGGTGGATTTCAAGTTCCGCCAGGGAAAGCTGCGCGCCATCCTGCGGCCAAGGCTGCCGCTGGTGCTTGGCAACGAACTCGCGGGCAATGTCGTTGCCGTTGGCAGCCAGGTCGGGCGGTTCCGCGTGGGGGATCCTGTGTTTGCCCGGGTCGCCAAGGAACGCGCCGGCGCCTTCGCCGAGCAGGCATGCGTCGATGAGGACCACGCCGCTTATATGCCCCGGACGCTGGATTTCACGGACGCGGCGGCGGTCCCGCTGGCCGGGCTGACCGCCCTGCAGACGCTGAGAGACCTGCTCGGTGTCAAACCGGGGCAGAAACTGTTCATCTCCGGCGGCGCCGGAGGGGTCGGCACCTTTGCCATTCAGATCGCCAAATGGCTCGGCGCTCATGTAACGACGACCGCTTCGAAGAGAGGGGAAGCGTTGGTGCGCTCCCTCGGCTGTGATGAGGTGATCGATTATACGGTCCAGGACCTGTCCAGCGTGGAAAGCAGATTTGACGCGGGACTTGACCTGATCGGCGGCAAGGTGCTGGAGCAGATGTTCGATATCATGAAGCCCGGAACCATGATCGTTTCGGTGGCCGGCGTACCGGAACCGCAAACCGCTATCAGGGATCTGGGCGGCCGCAAGGTTCTTTCCGCCGTCCTCTGGCTCGTCAGCTACGGCATCCGGGCCCGAGCCCGCCGCAGAGGCGTCGGCTATCGCTATTTCTTCATGCACCCAAGCGGCCGCGATCTCTCCCTGCTTGCCGAACTCATCGAGCAGGGGAAACTGAAGGTTGTCGTCGACCGGACATATCCATTTGCGAAGATCGCCGAAGCGCTCGACTATGTCGAAAGCGGACACGCCAAGGGAAAAGTGGTTGTCACGATCCGATAGGTTGACGGCTCGCCTGCCCCCCGCGATCTGCTGGTGTCGCCATGATCGGTGTCTTCCATCGCCCGACGATGTCGCCGGCCTCGTCGACGGGGAAATCCGCCTTGAAACAGCATTCTTGCACGAGACATGACATGTGGCTGAGTGAATTCGAAATTGTCCTGCGCGACCGCGTCATCGCCTGCGGCGCCCTCAGGATCGAGAACGGCAGGATCGCCGAGATTCGCGACGAACCCGTTGAGCAGGCCGACATATCCGGTGGCGGCCGCCTGCTGTTGCCCGGCTTCATCGACATGCATGGCGACATGGTGGAGCGGGAGGTCGAGCCGCGCATCGGCGTCCACGTGCCGATGCGGATCGGCATCGCCGAGCTCGACAAGAAGCTCGCCTCCTGCGGCATCACCACCGCCTATGCCGCGCTGTCCTTCATCGGTGCCAGCGTCACCAGCGGCGTGCTGCGTTCGGAAGATCATACGACCACGATCATCGACACCATGACCGCAATGAAGGCCGACCTGCTGGTGGATCACCGCATCCATGCCCGCTTCGAAGTGACCTTCACCCCGGCGGTTCCCATGCTGCAAAAGCTGATGGACGCAGGCAGGCTGCACCTGATCTCGCTGATGGATCACACGCCCGGACAGGGACAGTACCGCGACGTCGAACTCTACATCGCCCGCATCGCCAAGGAGCGCGGCATGTCGGTTGCCGCGGCATCCGAGGTCGTCGGCAAGCGCATGGCCGGCCGCGAGGGCCAGGGCGATGTGCTGAACGGCCTGCAGGACCTTTCAGCCCGTGCGCGCGCTCGTGGCATCGTGCTCGCCTCGCATGATGACGACACGCTGGAAAAGGTGGAGCTCGTCCACGGCCTCGGCGCCATGCTCAGCGAATTCCCGGTGACCCTGGAAGCGGCGCGGGAAGCCCGCAGGCTTGGCATGCACACCGCCATGGGCGCCCCAAACGCGCTGCGCGGCGAATCCTACTCGGGCAATCTTTCCGCCCGCGAGGCCTACGAGGCCGGGCTGCTTGACATGCTGGCCAGCGATTACCACCCGGCCTCGATCCTGCCGGCCATTCTCGGCCTGGCGGAACCGCGCGACGGTGGCCTCGTGGCGGCGGCGGCGCTGACAAGCGCCAACCCGGCCGCGGCGCTGGGGCTCACCGACCGTGGCGCCATCGAGCCCGGGCTGCTGGCCGATCTGGTCGTGGCTGACCGCCAGCCCGTGCCGCGTGTGCGCGCCACCTTCCGCGCCGGCCGCATGATCTATGGCGACGGCACGCTTGCACCGGCGCGAAATGCGCAACATTCTCAGGTTGAACGGGCGACCGCCGGCCTTGAACTGCTGTAAAAGGAAAGCCGTTCCACAATTGCTGGAACTGCTCTAAACGTCGAGCACGACCGTCATGCCCCGGACCTCGGCCATTTCGAGCAGAAGGTCCTGCAGGCTTTCGAGGGTCGGCGCGGTGCCGGTTGTTGCTGTCAGCTCCGCGATACTTTACTTTCATGGAAATAGCCGCGACTCCGGTTTTCTCGGACAGCAGCCGTCCGATGGCCGCGCGGGCATTCTGGTCAGGCATGATTCCCCTCTCATGCTGGGATCTCGGCACGGTTTTTTCAATGATATGGGTCGCCGCTCTCCCGTCCTTATCACGGATAGGAGCCCTGAACCGCCTCCGGCTGCCGACGCATCAGCAGATAGAACGCGGCGACATGCGTGATCATCAGCAGGGGAACATAGATGATCGGAATCGCGTAAGCCGCGCCCAGTTCTCCGGCCAGATCGGGAAGGCCGAGCAGAACCCCATGGTAATAGTCGACGACGATGTCGACTGCCCCGACCAGATTGAAGGCGACGACGAACAGCCGGAAGGCTGAACGCATCCGCACCGTGAGAAGCGCCAGCATGGCCAGCAATCCGGTGGCGAAGTCGGCGTAGGCGGCGAAGACCGCGAAACCGGCGGGCAGATTGGTGCCGACGACACCGGGAAGGATGAAGACCAGCCCGAAGAAACGGAAGCTGTGCAGCGTGGCGATGGCGCGTTGCGCCTCGATCGGGTCCATCGATCTGAGCCTCGGCCAGATATAATAGCCGAAGCACAGCAACCATGGCACGTAGCCCAAGGCGAGATGGATATTAAAGATCGTTGCCGGTGACATCTCACGCCTCCTGCCAGGCCTTGCCCGGAACGGCTTCGAAGACGGCCGTCAGGATGCCCAGCCGGTCCTCGCCGAGATTGCGCCCGAGGTTGGCGGCAACGCCCGCGAAACCCGATCCCATGACAACGCCAAGATTGAGCAAAGCGGGCGGCCCGGACGCCCGCAGCTGGGCGAACCAGGCCTTGGCCGTTGCGGTGTCGTCCTGCCACACCAGCGGCTCAAAGCCCGCCTGCTCGATCAGCGTCCGCGTTTCGGCCGCTGTGAGCAGAAAACTCTCCGCTGGAGTGCGCGCCCAGGGAACGGGGTAGTGAGGGTCGCCGCCGTTCAGCACGACGTCATAGGTGGCAAACCGGCCGCCCGGCTTCAGCACCCGCCTGATCTCGATGTAGAGCCCGTCCCGGTCGGCGATGTTCATCGCCACGTGCTGCAGCAGCACGACATCGAACTGGCCGTCGTCGAAGGGAAGCGCCAGCGCACTGGCGGCCTCGAACGTCACCTTTCCGCCCAGTCCCGTTCGTTCGGTCAGGTAATCCGCCGCCTCGACGAACGGCTCGCTGAGGTCGACGCCGGTCACCCGGCAGCCATAAGTCGCGGCCAGGAAGCGGGCCGGCCCGCCAAGTCCCGATCCAACATCCAGAACCGTTGTGTCCGGCCCAATCCCGGTCAGGCCGGCAAGTTCGGCGGTCGCCGCGAGTCCACGGGTGTGGAACTGGTCGAGCCCGGCCAGTTGCTCCGGCATGAGCCGCTGGTCCTCTGGTCCGAGAGCCGCCAGCGCCGTCTTGAGACGCTCGGTCAGGCCGCTGGCGTGGTAATGGGCGCGCACGCCGTCGAGATTGTCTGTCATCGCGGTTTCCTCTGGTTTCGTCCTTGCTGGAGACATAGGACCGCTTTCAGGCCGCGACTATCCGCGATAATGTCGATGTGCCATGAAGCAGAACTTCACAGTAAGGCAGGGCGCGCTCGATGGCGTCGAGGCCTTCCTGAGCGTCGCCCGCCATCGCAATTTCCGAAAGGCGGCGGCGGAGCTTAAGGTGACGCCGTCGGCGATGAGCCAGGCGATCCGCACGCTCGAGGCACGCATCGGGGCGGCGCTCTTCATCCGCACCACGCGCAGCGTCGGCCTGACCGAAGCCGGCGAGCGTTTCCTGTCGCGCGCCGGGCCAGCCTTCGAGGAACTGGTCGCGGCAAGCGAAGTCGCACGCGATCTTGGCCAACGCCCGACCGGACTGCTGCGCCTTTCGGTGCCGCCATCGATCGTGCCGGTCCTGCTGGAGCCGCTCATCGCCTCCTTCTGCCAGGCCTATCCGGAGATCGAGCTGGAGATCGTGGCGGGTGGAGAACTCGTCGATCTTGCCGCCGAGGGCTTCGACGCCGGCATCCGGCCCGGCCAGTTTATCGCCTCCGACATGATCGCCGTGCGCTTGACGCCGCCGCTGCCATTCGCGGTCGTCGGCAGCCCCGACTATCTGCGCCAGCGCAAGGTGCCCGAACAGATCGAGGATCTGCGCGCCCATGCGTGCCTGCGCATGCGCCGCTCGAACGGATCGATCGCGCCCTGGCCCTTTCTCGACGGCAACAAACCGGTCGAGGTCATCGTCTCCGGGCCGCTCATCGCCCATGATTATCCAACGCTGCTTGGGGCGGCGCTAAAGGGGGCCGGACTTGCCCAGGTCCCCGCGCCGCTCGCCAAGCTGGCGATCGCCGACGGCCGTTTGCAGGAGGTGCTGAAGCCCTTCGCCGCGAACTCGTCGGGGGTTTTCCTGTACTACCCGGCAAAGCGGCAAATGCTGCCCAAACTGCGCGCGTTCATCGACCATGTGAGGCACCAAGGGTGATGCCGGGGCTCCGGTGCGCGGGTGAGCCAGCTTGGCTTGCTATCTTGGCTTGCCCCAGCTTGGCTCGCAACAAAACGCGATTGGCTCTTGCCGAAGCGAGTCGCCGCCTCCATCCATGGCGTGCGGAAAACAGCCTGGGACCAATGATGACCGATGCCAGCCTAAACCTTGTCGAAGCGACGATCGACCAACTTCGAACCGCGCTCGACGACGGCGCCGTCACCAGCGTCGAACTGGTCGCGGCCTATTTGCGCCGCATCGCGCATTTCGACCGCCATGGCATCAGCCTCAACGCCGTTCCGGTGCTCAATCCGAAGATGTTCGAGGAGGCCGCCGCTTCGGACTGGCGGCGGCGCGATGGCGCCACGCTCGGGCCGCTCGACGGCATCCCCTACACCGCCAAGGACAGCTACAAGGTCGAGGGCCTGACGGTGGCCGCCGGCTCGCCGGCCTTCGAGCACCTCGTCGCCAATGAAGACGCCTTCACCATCGCCCGGCTCAGGGCCGGCGGCGCGGTGCTGATCGGCCTCACCAACATGCCGCCCATGGCCAATGGCGGCATGCAGCGTGGCGTCTATGGCCGCGCCGAAAGCCCATACAACGCCGACTACCTGACCGCCGCCTTCGCCTCGGGCTCGTCCAACGGTTCGGGCACGGCGACGGCTGCCTCATTCTGCGCCTTCGGCCTTGGCGAGGAAACCTGGTCGTCGGGCCGCGCGCCGGCCAGCAACAACGCGCTGGTCGCCTACACGCCCTCGCGCGGCGTCATTTCCGTGCGCGGCAACTGGCCATTGGTGCCGACCATGGATGTCGTGGTGCCGCATACGCGCAGCGTGCCCGACATGCTGGAACTGCTCGACGTCATCGTTGCCGACGATCCCGTGACGCGGGGCGATTTCTGGCGCGCGCAGCCCTGGGTTGCGTTGCCGAAAAGTTCGGAGACAAGGCCGCAACGCTATACCGACCTGACGCTCACCGGATCGCTGAAGGGCAAACGGCTCGGCGTGCCCAGGATGTATATTGGCCGCGACAGCGAGGCCGACCGCCCCATCGAAACCCGCGCCTCGGTGCTGGCGCTGTGGGAGCAGGCGGCGACCGATCTCAAGCAGCTTGGCGCCGAGGTGGTGGAAGTCGATTTTCCCGTCGTCTCCAACTATGAGCGTGACCGCCCCGGCGCCCGCACCATGGTCGAACGTGGGCTGGTGCCGCAAGACTTCGCCGACCGCGAACTCTGGGACCTCTGCGTCTGGGGTTGGGACGACTTTCTGCGCGCCAATGCCGACCCTGCTTTGCCCGATCTCGCCTCGGTCGACGGCCCGAAGATTTTTCCCCAGCCGCCGGGCACGCTGCCCGATCGTTATGAGGGCGGCTTCGACCTGTCGGAATATGTCGAGCGGGCGAAATCCGGCGTCACACACTTCAGGGATATCCCGACGATGGAGGAGGGGCTGAAGGGGCTGGAGGCGACAAGGCGCATCGATTTCGAGGACTGGCTGGACGCGCAAGGCATCGACGCTGTGGTGCTGCCCGCCGCCGCCGATGTCGGGCCGGCCGACGCCGACACCAACGAAGCATCCGCCGCACTTGCCTGGCGCAACGGCACCTGGGTCGCCAACGGCAATCTGGTCTGGCGCCATTTCGGCATTCCGACCGTCACCGTGCCGATGGGAATGATGGCCGACATCGGCATGCCGGTCGGCCTGACCTTCGCCGGCAAGGCCTACGAGGACGAAAGGCTGCTGCGCATGGCCGGCGACTACGAACGGTCGAGCCGGCGCCGCACAAGCCCGCCACGCACGCCGGAACTGGCCGACGATGTGTTTTCGCGCCGCCCTGCCCAGGCCGGCAGCGGCGAGGCACGTACGCTCGCCATCGCATTGGCCGCCGAAACGCGCACTTTGGGCGATCAAGACGAAATCGTTGTCACGCTGGACCTGCCCGTTGAAGCAACCGAGGCGGAGAAAGCCAGCGTCAAGGTGCATGTCAACGGAGAGGAAATTACCATGCAGCGGGATGGCACGCGCCTAACCGGCCGCGCGCTCATCCCGGCCGCCGAACATCGGCGCTTCCACAGCGTCTGGCGCGGCTCGTACGGCTCCATTGTCACGGCAGTGGTGCGGCTGCAGGACGGGCGCGCCGCCGGAGCCTATGCGGTTACCGGCGGGATTGGGTGAGGACAGCGGCCACCACGCCTTCGTCATCCTAGGGCGAAGCAAGGAGCGAAGCGACGCGGCGCAGACCCCGGGATCCATGCCGGGACTGTGACTTAAGAATGCATCGGTCCAGAACATCGTTTGCACCGGTCGCCGGTTCAGCCAACTTGCCTTCCACGACACCGACCGAACTTTCTCCACCGTCGTACCGCTCAAAACTCACGGCATGGATCCTAGGGTCTCCGCGGCGTCGCTTCGCTCCTTGCTACGCCCTAGGATGACGAATGAATGCGCCAAATGGCGCTTGTGGCTACCCTCGGGCCG
>NZ_VFVC01000073.1:0-14448 GCF_006441575.1 Mesorhizobium sp. B2-4-12 | reverse complement strand
CGTTGCAGGAGAAGCGGCAGGGCCGAAGCTGCTGATCTCCCCCCTTGTGGGGGAGATGTCCGGCAGGACAGAGGGGGTCGCGAAGGATCGCGACCTTTCGAGCTACTGCCATGAAAAAGCAAAGATTGTTCCTCTTCGACACCACACTGCGCGATGGCCAGCAGACGCCGGGCATCGACTTCTCGGTCGAGGACAAGATCGCGATCGCAAAACTGCTTGACGAATTCGGCATGGACTATGTCGAGGGCGGTTATCCCGGCGCCAATCCGACCGACACTGCATTCTTTCAGCAGAAGCGCACGGCGACGGCCAAATTCGTCGCCTTCGGCATGACCAAGCGGGCAGGGGTGTCGGCGTCCAACGACCCGGGCCTTGCCGCACTTGTCCAGTCGAAATCGGACGCCATCTGCTTCGTTGCCAAGAGTTGGGATTATCACGTTCGCGTCGCGCTTGGCTGTACGAACGAGGAGAATCTCGACGCCATCAAGGCTTCGGTCGAGGCCGCTGTCGCTTCGGGCAAGGAAGCGATGGTCGACTGCGAGCATTTCTTCGACGGCTTCAAGGCCAATCCGGACTATGCGCTGGCTTGCGCAAGGACGGCGTATGACGCCGGCGCACGCTGGGTGGTATTGTGCGACACCAATGGCGGCACGCAGCCCTCGGAAGTGCGGGCCATCGTCGACAAGGTCATCGCGGCAGGCATACCGGGCGGCCATCTCGGCATCCATGCCCATGACGACACCGGCCAGGCCGTGGCGAATTCGCTCGCCGCGGTCGAAGCGGGCGTGCGCCAGATCCAGGGCACGCTGAACGGCATCGGCGAGCGCTGCGGCAATGCCAATCTGATCTCCATCGTGCCAACGCTCGCGCTCAAGCCGGCTTTCGCCGACCGCTTCGAGACCGGCATTTCGGCCGAGGCTCTGAGTGGCATTTCGAGGCTTTCCCGCGCCTTCGACGAATTGCTTAACCGCGCGCCGGAAGCGCAGGCGCCCTATGTCGGCGCCTCGGCCTTCGCCACCAAGGCCGGCATCCATGCTTCCGCGCTGGCCAAGGAGCCGGCGACCTATGAGCATGTAGAGCCGCAAGCCGTCGGCAACCGGCGCCGCGTCATGGTCTCGGACCAGGGCGGTAAGGCCAATTTCCTCGCTGAATTGAAGCGGCGCGGCATCGATGTGCCGAAGGACGACCACCGGCTCGACGCGCTGATCGCGGTCGTCAAGGAGCGCGAGGCCGAAGGCTATGCCTATGAAGGCGCCGACGCCTCATTCGAGCTCCTGGCGCGCAAGATGCTGCACGGCCTGCCCGAATTCTTCAACGTCACCTCGTTTCGCTGCATGGTCGAGCGTCGCTTCGACGCCAATGGCCAGTTGAAGACGGTGTCCGAGGCGATCGTGAAAGTGCTGGTCGACGGCGAGGAGAAAATGTCGGTGGCCGAGGGACATGGCCCGGTCAACGCGCTCGACATCGCGCTGCGCAAGGATCTCGGCAAGTACCAGAACGAGATCGTCGATCTCGAGCTTGCCGACTTCAAGGTGCGTATCCTCAATGGCGGCACCGAGGCCATCACCCGCGTGCTCGTCGAATCGCATGATTCCTCCGGCGCCCGCTGGTGGACGGTCGGTGTGTCGGAAAATATCATCGATGCGTCCTTCCAGGCGCTGATGGATTCGATCGTCTACAAGCTGATGAAGAATCGCGAGATGGCGGGACTTGTTGCGGCCGAGTAAGTTTGAACCATCACCGAAAGTCCATTGATCCATCAGAACTTTGCGATGGTCTTGCCAGGGTTACTGGGCCATAGCGTTGGCCCATGGCGACTGAAACGATTGCTCTGGACGCAGATTCAAAAGCCCGCCGCGGCTTCCTGCTGGCGCTGGGTGCCTATCTGCTCTGGGGATTGCTGCCTTTCTACATGAAGGCGGTGGCGCATCTGCCGCTTGCCGAGGTGATCGCGCATCGCGTCGTCTGGTCCGTGCCGATCGCTGCGGCGGTTCTGGTCTGGGCCGGCCGCACGGCGGACTTCAAGGTGGCAATTCGTTCGCCCCGCACCATCGCCATGGCGGCGCTGACGGCGGCGCTGATCTCGGTCAACTGGGGCATCTATGTCTGGGCGATCGCCGTCGACCGTACCGTCGAAACGGCGCTTGGCTACTACATCAATCCGCTGGTCAGCGTCGTCGTCGGCGCGCTGCTGCTGGGCGAGCGGCTCGACCGTTTACAGATCGCGGCTGTGGTGCTTGCGGCGGTTGCGGTCGCGGTGCTGACAATCGAAGGCGGCAAGTTGCCCTGGGTGTCGCTGGCATTGGCGTTTTCCTTCGCCGCCTACGGCTTCTTCCGCAAGACGCTGCCGATCGGGCCAAGCCAGGGCTTTCTGCTCGAAGTGCTTCTGCTGTCCGTGCCGGCTCTCGGCTATATCGTCTACTTGATTGCGACCGGACAGGATCACATCATATCCAGCACTGGCACCGATACGGCGTTGCTGATCGGCTGCGGCCCGATCACATCGGTGCCGCTGCTTTTGTTTGCGTTCGGCGCCAAGCTTTTGCGGCTCTCCACCATCGGCATCATGCAGTATATCGCGCCGACCATGGTGTTCCTGATCGCCGTGCTGGTCTTCAACGAGCCGTTCGGCACCACGCAGGCCGTCGCCTTTGTCCTGATCTGGACGGCACTCGCGATCTATTCCTGGTCGATGTTGACCAGCGCGCGTAGGGCGGCTCGATAGAAAGTTTCAATGCGGAGGACCTTCGCGCTTCGGCGCCAGAAGTTGCCAAGCTGCCGCTACAGTCCCCGGCCAAGGCGCCTGACAAAAAGATAGGTGGCCGCCGCGATGGCCACCGACACTGCCGTCACAATCCAGAAGCCCATTGGCGTATCGACCAGCGGCAGCCCGCCGACATTCATGCCGAAGAGGCCCGAGATTATGGTCATCGGCAGCAGCACCGCCGTCAGCACTGAAAGAACGTAGAGCAGCTGGTTCGACTGCATCGTCAGTTTCGCCATCAGTTCGTCCTGCAGCAGCCTCGTGCGCGCCTGCAACTGCTCGCCGTCGTGGAAGAGGGTCTGCGCCCGGTGCGAGAGCCTTGCGGCCATGTCGTTTATGGGGTCGGGCAGCTCGTCGCGATGCGCATGGTCGAGATGCCTGAACAGATTGGTGAGCGTCGCCATCTGCCGGTGGATGACCACGAGTTGCCGGCGCGCCTCGACCAGCGCTTGCCGCTCATTGTGCCATGCATCGCGCACGACGCGGTCCTCGATGCCGTCCAGCGTATCGCCGAGCTTGCCGAGTTCGCTCGCCATGCCGTCGAGCGACTGGCCCATGACGGCCTCGATCAGGTCCGACGGCGAGCGGAATTTGCGTGATCCATTTTCCACCGCCTTGCGAACCGCGTCGACCGACTCCAGCGGCTGCTTGCGGGCGCCTATCAACATCGTGTCGTTGAAGGCGAAGCGGAAATGGACGAGCCCGCGCGCTTCCGAAAAGTCGTGCTTGAGGTCCGGCAAATCGCCATAGAGCCAGCCATCCTCATAGTCGATGTGACAGCCGTGGCTTGGCGCCAGGAAAGCATCGCGCGCCGGGGCCGGCAGAGCCTTCTCCGCGCCGATCTCCTGGCGTGCATGCAGATCGGTGATCTGGTAGCTGCGCCAAGTCCAGTGCGCGGCGTCAGCATCCTTGCTCCGCACGCCTTCCGCGGTGAAATGATAGATGAAGAACAGCCCGTGCTCGTCGGGCAGGTAGGGCGACAGGTCGGCGCCTTCCGGGGCGAGGGCGGTATCCATGGGCATAGCGCCAGATGCAAGTTTCGGACGTGGCGCCGCGTGGCGGCTACCTCACCGCGATTTCTAGCACGCGCGGACCCGTTTCCGTGTGACGGTTTCTTGACAGTCGATCACAGTGTGTCGACGCGCAGCAATGCGGTGGCAGTAGGGCAGTAGGGCAGTAGGGCAGTAGGGCAGTAGGGCAGTAGGGCAGTAGGGCAGTAGGGCAGTAGGGACTGTCTTTCCCTACTGCCTTACTGCCAATTCCCAATTCCCTAACCTCACATTTTGTCGATCACCGACTGTACGCCCTCGGTTGGTGCGTCGACGGAGGAGCCGGCCACCATGATGGCGGCGACGATGGCCTCGGGGTCGTTGACGACCAGCGGCTTGACCCGTTGCGCGGTGTGGATGAAACCCTCTGCGGTCATGTGATCAAGCAGTGTCAGCATCGGATCCCAGAATCCGCCGACATTGCCGAACACGATCGGTTTGCGGTGATGGCCGAGTTGCGCCCAGGTCATGATCTCGACGATCTCCTCGACCGTGCCGATGCCGCCTGGCAACGCCACAAAGGCGTCGGATTTCTCGAACATTCTATGTTTGCGCTCGTGCATGTTGTCGGTGATCAACAGTTCGTCGAGCCGGTCGAGCGCGGTTTCGGTTGCTTCCCTGTTGATCAGGAAGCGGGGAATGATGCCCGTCACCTTGCCGCCGGCCTTGAGCGCGCCTTCGGCGACGGCGCCCATGATACCCTTGGTGCCGCCGCCATAGATCAGCCTGAGGCCGGAGCGCGCGAGCGAGCGCCCGAGCAGGTGGCCGGCCTTGGCGTAAGTTTCATCGCGGCCCGGAGACGAGCCGCAATAGACGCAGACGGATCGAATCGTGTTCATACCGATGATTGGTGATTGGGTCTGAAAGCGCGGTCAAGCCCCAAGGACCAACAAGGGCGGGCTTTTTCTTGTCGGTCGTGGCAAAACACGCTAGACCGGCATTAGGTGGCTAAGGGGTAGCGAAATACATGGCAATCAATCCATTAAAGGCGTTCTTGTTCGCGGCGGGTGGGACCGTCGCGGCCGTGGGAACAGCCTATGTGTCGGGCGCACTCGACCCTTATCTTCATCGTAAACCGCCGGAAGTCGCGGCATTGACACCGCCAGCGGCACCGAAACCTACGGACGCGGGCACGGAAGCGCGCCTGCCGGCGCAGGCAACGACCGCTCCGGCCGCCCCCACAACCGGTGCGGCAGCGCCCGCAACGGCCGGTCCGGTCACGCCGACTTTCGATGTCGTGCGTGTCGAGGCCAATGGCTCGATCGTCGTCGCCGGCAATGCGGCGCCCAGCTCGAAGGTCGAGATCCTCAACGGCGCGCCGGTGCTCGGTTCGGCGGTGGCGGGTCCCGATGGCGCTTTTGTCATCGTGCTCGACGATCCGTTGAAGCCCGGCGACTATACAATTGCACTGCGTTCGACGACCGGCAGTATCGTGACGACCTCGGCGCAAACCGCTGTCGTCTCGGTTCCCGCAACTGCCTCCGGCCAGGTTCTGGCCATGGTCGAGGAGCCGGGCAAGCCGGCCGAACTGCTCACAGTTCCCGCGCCCGAAAAGAAACCGGAAGCACAGACTGCCGGCAACCAGGCTGTCGCAGGAGCGGCCGCCCCAGCCACCGAATCGCCGGCTGCAACCGCGCCGGCACCGGCAGCTCAGGCCGCCGTATCCGTGGGTGAACCCAAGATCGTCGTCGAGGCGGTCGAGATCGACGGCAACAAGATCTTTGTCGCCGGCCTTGCCGATCCGGGCCGCAAGGTCCGCGCCTATGCCAACGACATCCTGCTCGGTGACGCACAGACATCGCCCGACGGGCATTTCCTTGTCGAAGCGACACGGGACGTTCCGGTCGGCAGCTATACCATCCATGTCGACGGCCTCGATGCCGACGGGGTGAAGGTCGTGGCCCGTGCCGCCGTGCCGTTCGAGCGAGAGCCGGGCGAGGCGGTCGCCGCCGTGGCCCCGGATACCAAGCCCGCGGAGGCAAAACCGGCCGAAGCAAAGCCGGCCGCACCTGCCACTGAAGCTCCGGCCGTTGTCGCGGCCGCAACGCCGCCAAGCGACGTGCCCGAAACCGTGGCGCCCAAACTCGAACATGCCGGCGGCGCCGTCATTATTCGCCGCCATGACACATTGTGGCGGATTTCGCGGCGCGTCTACGGCTATGGCATGCGCTACTCCACCATCTACCTCGCCAACCAGGATCAGATCAGGAATCCTGACCGCATCTGGCCCGGTCAGGTGTTCAAGGTCCCGGGAAAGTCCAAGGAAGGCGAAGCCGCCGACCTCAAGGCGATAGGTGAGCAGGCGACGACGGCGCCGGCGAAGACGCAGTAGGAAAAAGGTCGGCAATTCAGGCGATCTACCCATCGGTCTAGCTTGCCCTGTCATCGTTCATCGTCTATCGCCGATGAACGATGACAGAATCCGTCCTTGAACCAGACCGCGCAGGCGCTCTGCCCAACTGCATCCCCGATAGCAGGGCTGTCGCGGCGCGGTTCGCTGCACTGTCGCATCCGGCGCGTATCGAGATACTGAAGCACCTCTCGGCCAGCAATTCCTGCTGCTGCCGCGAGGTCGTTGACCGTTTCGATCTGGCGCAGTCGACCGTGTCCCAGCATCTCAAGATACTGGTCGAGGCCGGCCTGGTCCGGTTCGAGCCGGATCGTCAGCGCTCCCGCTACAAGGTCGACCAAGCAGCGCTTGCCGATGTTTCGGCATCGCTGAGCGCACTCGTCAATTCCTGCTGCTCCGGCCGCTGATCCTCTCACCCAAGGGCAAGAAAAGTGGCCGAAAAAACCGTCTCCGCCGACACCTCAACTCTCACGACGCTACGTAACCTCTGGCCCTATATGTGGCCGGCCGACCGTGCCGATCTCAGGGCACGGGTGACTTGGGCGACGCTGCTGCTTGTCGTTGCCAAGGTGACATTGGTCGCCGGCCCCTATTTCTTCAAATGGGCAACCGATGCGCTGGCGGGCGGCTTCAAAACGCCACCGCCGCTGCCGTCGTTCCTGCTCGCCCCGGTGATGCTGGTCATCGCCTACAACGTGCTGAGGCTGGTTCAACTCGGCTTCAACCAGTTGCGCGATGCGCTGTTTGCCCGGGTCGGCCAGCATGCGGTGCGTCAGCTTGCCTTTCGTACCTTCGTCCACATGCATCAGCTGTCGCTTCGCTTCCACTTGGAGCGCCGCACTGGCGGTCTGTCGCGCATCATCGAGCGCGGCACCAAGGGCATCGAAACAATCGTGCGTTTCATCATGCTCAACACCGCCCCGACCATCCTCGAATTCGCGCTGACCGCCGGCATATTCGGTTTCACCTATGGCTGGAAATATGTGGCCGTGGTGGCGGTGACCGTCTGGGTCTATGTCTGGTTCACGGTGAAGGCGAGCGACTGGCGCATCTCGATCCGCCGCGACATGAACGACAGCGACACCGACGCCAATACCAAGGCGATCGACTCGCTGCTCAATTTCGAGACGGTGAAGTACTTCACCAACGAGCGAATGGAGGCCGAGCGCTTCGATCGCTCCATGGCGCGCTATGAGATCGCCGCCACCAAGACCTGGACCTCGCTCGGCTGGCTGAACTTCGGCCAGGGCTTCATCTTCGGCCTCGGCACGGTGGTCGTCATGTGCATGTCGGCGCTGGAGGTGCAGGCCCACACCCAGACCGTGGGTGATTTCGTGTTCATCAACGCCATGCTGGTGCAGCTTTCGGTGCCGCTCAATTTCATCGGCTTCATCTACCGCGAGATCCGCCAGGGCCTTACCGATATCGAGCACATGTTCGACCTGCTCGACGTGCCGCAGGAGATTGTCGACAAGCCCGATGCCAAGCCGCTGGCCGTCGGTGCCGGCAAGGTCGAGTTCCGCGACGTGCATTTCTCCTATGATCCAAACCGCAAGATCCTGAAGGGCGTCAGCTTCGAAGTTCCGGCGGGCAAGACAGTCGCCATTGTCGGACCGTCTGGCGCCGGCAAATCGACCATCTCGCGGCTGCTGTTCCGATTCTATGACGTGCAGGGTGGCCAGGTGCTTATCGACGGCCAGGACATCCGGGATGTGACGCAGGACAGCCTGCGCGCGGTGCTCGGCATGGTGCCGCAGGACACAGTGCTGTTTAACGACACCATCGCCTACAACATCCGCTATGGCCGCGTTGGTGCAAGCGAGGAGGAAGTGCGCAAGGCCGCCGAACTCGCCCAGATCGGGCCGTTTATCGAGAAGCTGCCGGACGGCTACAAGTCGATGGTCGGCGAGCGCGGGCTGAAGCTCTCCGGCGGCGAGAAGCAGCGCGTCGCGATTGCCCGCACCATCCTGAAGGCGCCGCCGATCCTGATGCTCGACGAAGCGACCTCGGCACTTGACAGCCACACCGAGCAGGAGATCCAGGCCGCGCTCGACCTCGTCAGCAAGGGGCGCACCACCATCGTGATCGCCCACCGGCTGTCGACGGTGATTTCCGCCGACGAGATCATCGTGCTGAAGGACGGCCAGATCGCCGAGCGCGGCACCCATGTCGAGCTGATGCGAAAGCACGGCCTCTACGCCTCCATGTGGGACCGCCAGCGCGAGGCGACCGAAGCTGAAGAGCGGCTGCGCCGCGCCCGCGAAGGCGACGAGTTCGGCGTCATCGTTCGCCGGCGGACATCGGAGGTAAATTGATCTTTTGCGCTTGACCTCAACTTAGGTTGAGATTGTACGCCGTTCCTGGAGCCCGCAAACACCACGGTTCAAGAACGGAAGAATTGAAATGAACGACATAAATCAGAATGTAAACGGCGGCAGCGTGTTCAGGGTCGACAAGTTCGTCGTCCCCGCCGCCGCCCGCGAGGAGATACTCGTCAAGGTCAGGACAACCCACGAATTGCTGCGCCAGCAGCAGGGTTTCGTGCAGGATTTCGTGCTCGAGCAATTTTCGGGGCCGGGCGAATTCAACCTGGTGACGATCGTCGAATGGGAAAGCCAGGCCGCCGTCGACAATGTCGTGCCGATCGTCAAGGCCGCACATGAGCGCATCGCCTTCAATCCGCAGGAAACCATTGCGCGCCTGGGCGTCAAGGCCGACATCGCCAACTACCAGCGCGTGCCGGAGGTGTAAGGGGGTTATCTTAGAGCCGCGGCGCCTGGTCGATGCGGGCGTTGCTCCTCCTATTCAATAGATCAAGCAAGGGCTTTTATCTCCGATCGCTAGTGATACTGTCCCCGACAGAAATAATCACCAATTTACTTCGGATGAATTGCGATGTTTCGGTTTTTCTCGCGTAGATCCAAAGAAGCCTCCGAGAAGAAAGCCCTAGCTTCGGCGGGTAAGGGAGGTAGCCTTCTGGTGCCCCTGATCGTCGTGCCTCGTTCGAAGATCGAAGAGGCTGGCGAAAAGCCTTTTCAGCTTGTCGTCGCCGTCATGCAATTCGCCGTGACGATGATTTCCAAAGGGCTATATCGGCATCCAGAGATCAACCCCAAGGCGATGCAGGTATTTCACTCGGACTGGTATTCCTCGGAGGTAAAGAACGGCGGCCACAGTCAATTCATCCATAATGCAGGCACAGAAATCGACCCAACGATTGCCAACGCCAGAGCTGCCTCATCGCTTGCGGTGCAAAGGGGCAGTTGGCGACTTTGGAAAAAATGTCGACATGGGTCGCCAAACATCCCGACAAAGCAGCGAAACAAATGGGCTTCGAGGGTGGCCGCGACGATTTCTTGGATAAGCTCGATGACGCATTCTACGAAGCGGACGAAGCCGTGGCGATGGACGATTTGCTTGCGCGATGGGTCACGTCCTGGCCCGATCTGCAAATTGTCGATGATGACGATTACGACGATGCCATCGACCAACTGGTGCTGGCAAACCCCAGCGCGAAGGCAGGCTTCTTCACGAGTCGGTTAGCAAACTGGTGCGCCAGATGTTGAGCCAGCGCCAGGTTGGTGCCGGCCTCGCCTGCGCAAAAATATCACCACCGGAGGTCAAGCTGGCATTCGGGATGGCAAGGATATTGGACGTCGAAGGCGAAAAGCAGCTGGTTTTCCACCTTCGAACCAGTTCGAAAGAGCTCCGGCTGTGCGCCGAAACAAAGGCAAGCGTTGCCGTTTACGAACATATCGCGCCCGAAGATCCACCGATCGTACGCCCGAGTGAGAACTCGTTGGGAGCGAACCCACCACGAATCGGCGTGCGGCTTGGTCATGCTGAAGGATCGGAGATCAACGCGGTTATCGAATTGGCCGAGCAATTCCATGCTCCGGTCGCAGTCGACCTTTTGTTGCGCAAAGCCGGGTTCGATCCTGTGGGTGCAGTTGTGTCGGCGAACTCGATGGTGCAAACGGCGGAAGGGCCACTCGTGAACTGGGTGGTGACGGCGTCGGACCGGGCCTTCCATTTCTTGTCTTCGCCGAATGGCGGTCTGCTCTTGCGGGGCAAGGATGACGAAAAGCTCGCTGAGGCTACCATGTCCGAACTCGACGAGCACTTTGATCGCTCCGCTGCCGCCGGATAGGCATCTGCCCGCGTTTCGGGGTATCCGTCTCCAGTGACCCGCCATCCTCCCGCCATTGTTGCGTTGCGGGCAGGGGGGCTTTCCGCTATTGAGGCCGGACCTGAAACAGGGACCGCCCCCACCCCATGAGCCTTGTCGACACGGTCAAGAACGCGTTCGTACCGATCCATCGCGAAGGCTATCCCTTCATCGCGGCCTTCGGCGCGGCGACCCTTTTCCTCGGCTATTTCTCGTCGATCCTGTTTTGGATCGGCCTGATCCTGACCGCCTGGTGTGTCTACTTCTTCCGTGATCCTGAGCGCGTCACACCGGTTGACGATCGCCTGGTGGTGAGCCCCGCCGATGGCATCGTCTCCGCGGTCGGCCCGGCCGTGCCGCCACGCGAGCTTGGCCTCGGCAATGTCGAGATGACCCGCATCTCGGTCTTCATGAACGTCTTTTCCTGCCATGTGAACCGTGCCCCCGTGCGCGGCCGCATTGCCAAGATCGAACATCGGCCCGGAAAATTCCTCAACGCCGAACTGGATAAGGCCAGCACCGAGAACGAGCGCAACGGTCTTGTCATCGAGAGCCCCAACGGCACGGTGGCCGCTGTCCAGATCGCGGGCCTTGTGGCGCGGCGCATCGTCTGCTGGGCCGAGGCCGGTGGCTCGATCGCCATCGGCGAGCGTTTCGGCCTGATCCGCTTCGGCTCGCGCGTCGATGTGTTCCTGCCCTTGACCGCCACGCCGCGCGTTGCCGTTGGCCAGACGGCGGTCGGTGGCGAAACCGTGCTGGCCGAATTCGGCGGTGTCACCGGCACGCCTTTGGTCAGGATTTCGTAAGCGGTGGGCGCGCCGTTCAAGAAATTCGAGGCCCATGCCAGCGGCGGCCCGCGCATCCGCGAGATCCCGATGCGTATGGTGCTGCCCAATCTGGTCACCGTGCTTGCTATCTGCGCGGGCTTGTCCGGCATCCGTTTCGCCTTCGAAAACCGTTTTGAAACCGCGGTGGTCATGGTGCTGCTGGCCGCCTTCCTCGACGGCATCGATGGGCGACTGGCGCGCATGCTGAAGGCGACGTCCAAGTTCGGCGCGCAGATGGACTCGCTGGCCGACATCGTCAATTTCGGTGTTGCGCCGGCCCTGGTGCTTTATGCCTTCCTGCTCGACCGCGCCGGCTCGCCGGGCTGGATCGCGGCGCTTTTGTTCGCCATCGCCTGCGGGCTCAGGCTTGCCCGCTTCAATGTGCTCGACGACGAGAAGGCCGAGCGTCCTCTATGGCAATCCGAGTATTTCGTCGGCGTGCCGGCGCCGGCGGGCGCGGTGCTGGTGATGCTGCCGCTCTATCTCTATTTCCTGCGGCTCGGGCTGGAGCCCAGCCGCCCGGCCGCCTTCATCGCCACAGCGTTCACCATTCTGGTCGCCTTTCTTCTGGTCAGCCGTTTGCCCGTCTATTCCGGCAAAAGCGTCAAGATTCCCGGCGACCGCGTGCTGCCAGTGATCCTGGCAGTCGTGCTCTACATTCTCTTGCTGATGACCTATCCCTGGTACACGCTGACAGCCTCGGTCGCGGGCTATCTGATCTTCCTGCCGTTTTCCGTGCGCGCCTATTCCAAGCGTGCCAAGCTCGAGGGCGAGAAGGTGCCGCCTTCGGACATAGGTTAAGGGCTACGCCGAAGTTGTTGATCTGATTCAGGCCGCGATCCCGAGCCCCAGCCTGTCAATCGCCAGCTTTCTGGTCGAGACATAGTCGGTCTTGCCGGAACCGAGCACCGGGATTTCTTCCACCTTGATGATATCGTTCGGCACCATCAATTCGGCTGCCCCGGCCTTCTTGCCGAACTGACGCAGCTCTTCCGGATTGGCATCGTCGGCGGTGGTGACCAGCACGATGCGCTCGCCGCGCCTCTTGTCCGGCACCGCCACCGCCGCATGGCGCTCTTCCGGCCACAGCGACTGCACTAGCATTTCGACGGCGCCCAGCGACACCATCTCTCCGGCGATCTTGGCGAAGCGCTTGGCACGGCCTCGAATGGTGATGAACCCTTCACGGTCGACGGCGACGATGTCACCGGTGTCGTGCCAGCCAGTCAGCTGCTGCAACTCGCCAGGGCGGTCCGCGGTCATGTAGCCCATCATCAGATTGGGTCCGTCGAGCCACAATTGACCGGCGTCCGAAATGCCTTCGACCGGCTCCAGCTTCATGCGCATGGCCGGCAAGAGCCGCCCGACGGTACCATCCCGGCCATGGATCGCTGTGTTGACGGCAACCACCGGCGCGGCTTCGGTCAGCCCGAAGCCTTCGATGATCTCGGCCTGGAAGCGCTCGCGATAGACACGGCGCGTTTCCGGCTTCACCGCCTCGGCGCCGGCGACGACGAAGCGCAGGCTGGAGAAATCGCCGTCCTTGGCCGTGCGCGCATAGTTGGCGAGGAACGTGTCGGTACCGAACATGATCGTTGGCTTCACCTTGCGCGCGATCTCGGGGATGATCTTGTAGTGCAGAGGCGAGGGGTAGAGGAACAGCTTTACGCCGGTGACCAGCGGCAGGATGGTGCCGCCCGTCAGGCCGAAAGAATGGAACACCGGCAGCACGTTGAGCAGGATGTCCGCCGGCGAAATGGTAACGCGCGCCTCGGCCTGCATGGCGTTGGCGAGCAGATTCCTTTGCGACAGAACCACCGCCTTGGGCGTACCTTCAGAACCCGAGGTGAACAGGATTACCCCTGGCTTGGCCGCATCCTGCCGCTGCAGCGGCACGCGCCAAAGCAAGGCGGCGGCGAGCTTGTCGAGCGTGCTAACGCTGCCGCGCAGATCTTCCAGCCACAGCAGCCTGGCGCCGCCCTTTTCGACCGCAGCGACAATATCGGCAAGATCCGCCTTCTCGACGAAGGCGCGTGAAGAGATAACGGTACGGATGACGGCTGTGCGCACGGCAGCCGTGACGCTCGCCGGCCCGGCGGTGTAGTTGATCATCGCCGCCACCCTGCCGGCCGAGAGAAGGCCGACCAACGACAGCACGACGCCATTGGCGTTGGGCAGCATCACGCCCACCGCCTCGCCTGGCGCCGTCACCGCCTCGAAGCGTCTGCCCAGCACGCGCGCACCGATGAACATCCGGCGGCAGCTCAACGCGCCGGAGATGACATCCTCGATGATTGGATGCGAGGCGCCGACGCGGGTCGCGGCATCGCGCATGACCAGGAACAGGCCACGATCGAAGTCCGTGCCAAAAAGCCGCGCCTCGGCAACGCGGTCGAACAGCGCGTTGGTGTTCGAAGCCTGGTCGGGGTTGCGCGCCACCAGCTCGGCGATGGTCATCGGCTCCAGCGTGCTGATTGAGAGCCGTGGGAACCAGTGCCGCGGCGCCTTGCTGGCCGGCGTCAGCGACACAGGCAGGCTGCGCGTACCGGAGACAAAGATCGGCACGATGCGGGCGTCGGCCTGCATGGCGATACGGGTGACGGCACGAAACAGCCGAAACGTCTTGACGTCAGGCTCGACCGCATCCGGCAGGTAGACGGCAAGGCGTCCCTTGCCCTTCAGTACCCGCACCAGCCGCCGGCTGACGAAGACATGCTCGGCATTGAAGGCGATGGTGCGGCCAAGCTCGCGCCATGGCTCAAGCCAAGGCGAGCGCGCAGAGATCTCGTCGAGTATGTGCAGCGTGTCATCCGGCAACAGCGACAGCATCAGCGCGGGCTCGAAGCGCGATTGATGCGAGATCACATAGATGACTGGAACCTGCGCCTTGCGGGCGATCCTGATGCGGTTGTCGGCGATCCGGTAGGCGAGCTTGAACGGGACATAAAGCAGCGCCTGGCTGAAGCGCAGGCCGAGGCGGAATTTCTCTACCACGCCGATCAGCAACCAGGCCAGAACAAGGCCCGCAAGCAGCGCCAGTGTCAGGATCATACAGCTTCTCTCCCAACGATTTTTATTATAGCGGCTCTTTTGCGGCTGCGTCGAGGCAGAACCTAGACGATGTGGGAGGAAGGTCAATGTGGGAAGAAGACGTCATGCTGCCTTCAAGCGCCCGCTACCCGGGCTCCATGCCGACCAGGCTGAACTCTCCGCCACTTCTTGGCAAAGAAAAAGCCGACCTTGCGGTCGGCTGGGAGTAGGACGGGCCGAGGGGTTTGGGGGGACTTGGG
>NZ_VFVC01000072.1:0-16738 GCF_006441575.1 Mesorhizobium sp. B2-4-12 | reverse complement strand
TCACGCTGGAATTGTCAGGTTTGAGTCCATTCGCGCCCCCCTCTGTCCTGCCGGACATCTCCCCCACTTGGGGGGAGCTCGGCTGTCATCACCGCTTTCGCCTACTTTGGACATTGCAGGCCAGGTTTCAGCGGCGCGGCCGACTGATCTCCCCCCAAGTGGGGGAGATGTCCGGCAGGACAGAGGGGGGCGCCACAGAACGCAACGCTGACAATTATCATCCGGACCACCCCCATGAACTGGGATGACGTCCGCATCTTCCTTGCCGTGGCCCGCGCCGGCCAGATTCTGGGCGCCGCCAAGCGGCTCGAACTCAACCACGCCACCGTCTCGCGCCGCATCGCTGCGCTCGAGGATGCGCTGCGCACGAAACTCTTCCGCCGCCTGACCACCGGCAGCGAGTTGACGCCGGCCGGCGAGCGCTTCCTCGACATTGCCGAACGCATGGAGGGCGACATGATCGCCGCGCGCTCGGCCATATCGGGCGAGGGTGACGATATCTCGGGCACGGTGCGCATCGGCGCGCCGGACGGCTTTGGCGTCGCCTTCCTGGCCAGGCGTCTCGGCGCGCTGACCGCCCTGCATCGCGAATTGACGATCCAGCTCGTGCCGGTGCCGCGCTCCTTTTCGCTTTCACGCCGCGAAGCCGACATCGCCATCACCGTCGAGCGGCCGACCGAAGGCCGGCTGGTGGCGGGAAAGCTGGTCGACTATTCGCTCGGCCTGTTCGCGTCGCGTGCCTACGCCGATGCCAATGGCCTGCCCAAAACCGCGGCCGAACTCGGCCGGCACACGCTCATCGGCTATGTGCCCGACCTCATCGTCAGCCCGTCGCTCGACTACGCGGCCGAATTCAGCGCCGACTGGCGCACCAGCTTCGCCATCTCCTCGGCGCTCGGCCAGGCCGAAGCGGTGCGCTCTGGCGCCGGCATCGGCATCCTGCACACTTTCGTCGCCCGCTCGATGCCGGAACTGGTGGCCGTCGATGTGGTGGCGCCCATCCGTCGCGCCTACTGGCTGGTCTATCACGAATCGGTCAGGCCGCTGCGCCGCATCCAGATCGTCGCCAGCTTCATCACCAAGGCGGTGGAGCGCGAACGGGGTTTGTTTACCTGATTTCGCAAAACCAGCACACAATGTGCCGTTCAAGGCGAGTCGAGAACGAACGAATTCACCACACGCTCAGCCTTGTCCGCCAGCGGCGCCCACATCTGCGCAACCTGGTCGGCGCTCTCGCCCATCACGCTGCAATTGACATAACCGTAGCGCGCTCCTCGAACCGAAAAAGCAAACCTGGAATGGCCATGGAGGCGGGTATCCTTGTCGATAACCGTAAAGTCCAGATCGGCAAGACGCACAGGATAGCCGTCCGGAAACCTTGCAAGCTTATCATTGCTGAACTCGGCTGTGCTGTATGATCTACCTATCATCCACTTCCAGTCGTTCATCGACCAGTCCTCGATGAACTTGCGCGGATCGGCCGGCGAGCCGGGTCCGGATCGATTGTAAAGCGAGGCCGACACCATGCAGGTAAGACTCTGATCGTTGGATTCTATACTCAGCAATATCGCCTCGTCGGCAGGCGGCTCATTGATCCATTCCTGGGGAAAGGTCAGCGAAAATCCGTTAGCCCGGTCATGGACCATCTTGTCCGCAGCATCGGCCCCCGCAGCGCAGGACAAAAATCCAACAGTCATGACGAGAAGGCAGATACGCATGCAGATGCTGGTCCCCAAATCCTTACGGGTTCTGCCCTTCAGGCAGATCCTCCCAAAATCACAATAACACAACAGGCCGCAAGCAATGCCGCCTTTTCTTTGCCACAAAACCGGCCAGTGTGGCATCAGGCATGCGGCCACCGGCCACGGCGCGGGCCGCCGGGTGGGGAAATCTTTCAGAAAGCTGGCGCGGATAGACATGCGAGCCGTTCTTGCCATCCTGCCGCTGCTTTTTGTCTCCGCATGCGCCAATCCGTGGACCAAGGTGCCCGAAGCCGAATTGCCCAAACCGATCCGCTCCGCCATGGCGCGCCCCTCGCCTTTCGTCATCGGCAACTATTGCGGTCCCGGCACCCGCACCGGCGATCTTTCCGCCCGGCCGGTCGATCGCCTCGATGCCGCCTGTCAAATCCATGACGCCTGCTACATCGCGCGTCACAATCATTGCGACTGCGACGGCGCCCTCATTGCCTCGTCGAGGGCGATACGCGATGACAGGACAGCATCCCGCAAGATGCGCAGCGAAGCCGAACTGCTGATCGCCACCTTCGCCGTTCCTATCTGCAAGATCTTCCCACAAGGCTTCATGCCGCCCCGTGATCCCGCGCAGTTGAGCGCCATGAAGCCCGGGGCCACGGGGTGAACGTCCGCGCATCCGTCATTCCTGCCCTGTTCGCACTGGCAATCCTTGCCGGCTGCGCTGGTGCGGGCCGCAATGCCTGCGACCTCTTGCCGGGACAGGAGGCCTGCGCGCGGCCCTCGCTGTCGGCCAGCACGTCCGGGCCGCGGATCGCGGCCGCGCAGTTCTTCGGAGATGCCGGCGCCAGCGACTACCAAAGACGGTTCCTGGCGCTGCTCGCCCACAACCAGCTCGATGCCCTCGATCGCGCCAACGGCACCGGCCCGTTCGGGCGCAACCGCCGCGATGCCCACAATCGCGACTTCCAGGCGACCTATTCAACGCTGCAGCAACTGGCCGGACCGGTCGCCAATGCGCATGTCCAGCCCTCCAGTGGCGGCAGTGGCGAGGGCCAGTTCGACGGACGCTGGCGGGTGGCGCGGCAGACGCTCTACATCGATGCGGCCGCACGGCCCTCGGCATCCAAGACGTTCGAATTCTCCGGCCTGCAGGCACGCAGCACCGAGATCGTGCTGCGCCAAGCCGGCAAGCAACCGGTCGACATCGAGGGCACCTGCGACGGCACATTGGCGATCCGCGCCGCCGGAGCCTCGCGCACGATCGCCGCCGGTACGGAATTCCGCTTTCGCCTATCGGGCGAGGACGACACGGCCAGCCTGTTTCCGGGCGACAGCCTGAACCGATGCACGGCAAGGATCCGCTCCAGCCTCGTCCCGGCCGGCGCTCCGCTCACCATCCTGCGCGAGGAGACCGCCGATCCCGGGCTTGCTGCCTTCGACAGCCGTTACCAGCGTTGCCCGGTTCCCGACGGCGCCGGCCTCGACGCGCTTGAACGCGCCTTCTATGCCAGCCGTTGGCTGTCGCAGACCTGCGCCTTGCCGATCGGCGAGCCCAGCCTGCTGCGCAAGTCGCGTGACGGCTTCAACGCCAAGGTCGAGGCGCTGATGGGCGCGCCGCTGTCCGACGCCGCCATCGACAAGGGCGATCCGGAACTGCCGCTCGATTTCTCGAAGGCGCCAAGGCTGAAGCTGATCTATTTGTCCTCGCTGGAGTTCAAGGCCGACTTTTCCGGCCGCATCATCGAGCGGCTGATCCGCCATCATGCCGCCCTCGGCACCAAGGTGCGCATCATGGTCACCGACGTGCTCGAGCGCGAAAAGGACGACGCCATTCTGCACCGGCTTGCGGCCGAATTCCCCAATGTCGAGCTGCAGGAATACCGCTGGCGCGCCGACCATGGCGCGCCGATCGACGAGCAGATTTCACAACTGCACAAGACCCATCACATCAAGATGCTGGCAACGCTGGCGCGGGATCCCGCGCGCTCCCGCGTCATCATCGGCGGCCGTAACATCCACGACGGCTTCCTGTTCCATCAGCCGATCGACCTGTCGCGCTATCCGGGCCTGCAGCAATACGGCAAGACCGATGGCCTGTCGCTGAACTACTATTCGAACTGGAGCGACTTCGATATCGAGTTCGCCGACAATGCGACGGTCGACACGCTTGCCGCGCATCTGTCGACAATATGGTTGCGCAACGCCGACACCAACCTGTCGCGCCCCTTCTCCATCCCGGTCCGCGCCGGCGGCCGCCGCCCGTCGGGCAATGCCCGGCACTTCATTTCAGTGCCCTATGCGGACGACCATGCGCTGGAGGACTATTTCGTCGATCTGATCGATGCCGCCCAGCACCATGTCCAGATCGTCAACCCCTATCTCAATCTGACGCCGAGCCTCGCCCACGCCTTCGACCGGGCGCTCGCCCGCGGCGTCAAGATCGACATTGTCGGCCGCATCGATCTCAAGGGCGATATCGGCGGCAGGTTTCTCACCGCGCTCAACAAGCTGTTCGTCGAGCAATATGGCGGCCGCATCAACATCCGCGAGTTCAAGGCGCCGGACGTGGTGCTGCATTCCAAGATCATGATGATCGACGAAAGGCTGGTCGCCATCTCCTCTGTCAACCTCAACAACCGCAGCTTCTTCCACGACTCGGAGAACGGCATGACGGTGCTCGATCCCGCTTTCTACGTCAGCATGAAGCCGATCTATGACGACTACCTCGCCCACTCGAACCCGGTCGCCACCAATGTGACCATCCCGTGGGCCTACCGGCTGCTGTTCGACGAGGAATGGGTGAAGGAAGCGTTTTGACACCCATCGGTCATGCCGATGAACGGCGCCTCGGCTATTTCAGATAACGCTCCTGCGCCAGTGCGCGCACATCGATATCCGGCACACGGCTGGAGATGATGTCGGCCAGAACCTTGGCCGAACCGCAGGCCATGGTCCAGCCGAGCGTTCCATGGCCCGTGTTGAGATAGAGGTTGGAAAGCTCGGTGCGGCCGATCAGTGGCGGCCCGTCCGGCGTCATCGGCCGCAGCCCGCACCAGAACGTCGCCTCGCGCATCGCGCCGGCGCCGGGAAAGAGATCGCCGACCGAATGTTCGAGCGTGCGCCGCCGCGATTCGTGCAGCCTGAGGTCAAAGCCGGAAATCTCTGCCGTGCCGCCGACGCGGATACGGTCCCCCAACCGGGTGATCGCCACCTTGTAGGTCTCGTCCATCACCGTCGACACCGGCGCCACGGCGGCGTCCTTGATCGGCACGGTGATCGAATAACCCTTTACCGGATAGACCGGGATCGACCGCTTTATACGGCGCATGAAGCCCGCCGAATAACTTCCCAGTGCCATGACATAGGCATCGGCGGTCTTGAAACCCTTGCTGGTGCTGAGGTTGGCAATGCGGTTGCGGCTGCGGATGACGCGCCAGATCGTCATCTCGTATTCGAACTTCACGCCGCGCGCCACGCAGAGCTCGGCCAATTTGTCGGTGAACATCTTGCAGTCGCCGGTCTCGTCATGCGGCAGCCTCAGCCCGCCCACGAACTTCTCGCGCACGCCGGCGAGCCCCGGCTCCGCCGCGATGCAGCCGTCCTGGTCGAGGATTTCATAGGGCACGCCATATTTCTTCAGCACCTCGACATCGCCTGATGTGCCGTCGAGCTGTTTTTGCGTGCGGAACAGCTGCAGCGTGCCCTGCGTCCGCTCGTCATAGCTGATGCCGGTCGCTTCGCGCAGCGCCTTCAACGTGTCGCGGCTGTACTCGGCCAGCGGCACCATGCGCGATTTGTTGATCGCGTAACGCTCGGCGGTGCAGTTGCGCAGCATCTTGACCAGCCATGTCCACATATGCGGGTCGAAGGCCGGCCGCACCACCAGCGGACCATGCTTCATCAAGAGCCATTTGATCGCCTTGAGCGGAACGCCGGGCCCGGCCCAGGGTGAGGCATAGCCGGGCGAAATCTCGCCGGCGTTGGCGAAGCTGGTTTCCAGTGCCGGGCCTTTCTGCCGGTCGACCACCGTCACCTCGTGGCCGGCCTCGGCGAGATAATAGGCCGTGGTCACCCCGATGACGCCACCGCCCAGCACCATGATCTTCATCGTTCACTCCTTACGCCGCGTCTGATGCCCATAGACACGGCCCACTTGCGATTTGCGCATGATCTCTGGCGAAAATCGTCCCCGATCTTCGAGACCACGCGCCGTTGCCATTCACGCCGCCGAGGGACCGGGGTCGTCATCCTCTGTCTGCCGTATTCCGGCCGCCGCGCCAAGAGGCTGGATCGGGGCTGCGGCGCTGTAGACGAGAGTCAATCCATGCGGCCGATATCCGCCAGCCGAGGCTTTCTCCCCGGCTTCCCGCCGCGCGGCTTCCGGCTGGTAGAGCACCGTCTTGATCCGGATCGCCTCCCGCCTGCCATCGGGGTGTTCGATCGATGCCGTCTGGCCCTGCGCCATGCCGAGCATGCAGAGCCCACGCCTTGTCGCCACCGACAGGCTGGAGCCGACCGGCCCGCGCACCTCGTTCTGCACCAGGGTGCGCGTCTCGGCCGCGCCGGCATCGACGCAAAACACCACCCTGCTGTTCAGCGTCACGATATCGGGTTCGACCGAATCGACCGGCACGACGCCGGCATTGGCAAGCTTCTCTTCGATCATCCAGACGATCGGATCCGCGAATGCCCGCCGCCGCTCCAGCATGACTTCGAGCACGGCGAAATCCTTCGTCGTCAGGCGGCAGCTCATGTTCCTCATCACCGCCTCTACGATCAGCGCCCGCTGCCGGCGGGGATATCGACGGCCTCCACGGTCACCGACAGTTTGCGGCCGCCACGACCGTTCCAGCACACCGCCTGCCCGACGCTGACACCGATAAGCGCCGTTCCCATCGGCGTCAGCACCGAGATCCGGTTTTCGGCAATGTCGGCTTCGCCGGGATAGACCAGCACGATGCGCTGTGTGTCTCCGCCTTCGCCGCGGACCGTCACCGTCGAACCCATCCGCACCACGCCATCCGGCATCGCCGCCGCGTCTTTCACTACCGCCCGGTCCATTTCCGAGAGCAGCTCTTCGGCCGTCTCGGGCGCGCGGTCGAGCAGGGCCCTTGCCAGCCCGGTCAACCTGTCATGGTCGGTGTTGCTGATCAGAATCCGGCTCGATGGACGCAGTCCCGTTGCATGTTGCATGGCAAACCTCATGGATCGGCGCATCGAACGGATGCGCGCCTGCCGCCGCGCTGATTGCGGCTTGATGAAAGCCGGCAGCCGCGAAGGGCCGTACGGCTTGATGACGATTGTGGATGTATGATGCCCCGGTACGGACGGACGCCCGAAAGGCGGCCGCGCCGGGGCTACGATCCCGCGATCGGGCAGACCCTGAACAAGGTTCTGATATAAGCGAGGTAGCTCATGCCCCGACCCTTGCCGACAGGCGCCCGCTTGTCAAGCGCGGCCAAACCGCTCAACCGCCGATATAGTGCCGGTGAAAGCGCGGGCCGAGACTGGCCAGGATTTCATAGCCGATGGTGCCAGCATGGCCGGCGGCATCGTCGACGCTCTGCGAGGGGCCTAGAAGCTCGACCAGATCGCCTTCGCGCAGTTTGCCGGGTTGAAGGGCGGAGATGTCGAGAATGATCGAATCCATCGACACACGCCCGAGGAAAGGCAGACGCGCGCCTTCGAACCAGGCCGCCGAAGCGGAGCGTCGCAGCCAACCGTCCGCATAGCCGAACGAAATCGTCGCAAGGCTCAGCGGACCTTGCGCGTGATAAGTATGGCCATAGCCGATGCCGGTGCCTTTTTCGACGCGGCGCGTCTGCGCCACCTTGGCCTGCAGCCGCACGACAGGCAGCATCGGATTGGGTTCGTCGGGCGTCGGATTGATGCCGTAGAGCGCCGCCCCCGGCCTGGCGAGATCGTAATGGTAGCCCTGCCCGAGAAAAATGCCGGACGAATTGGCAAGCGAGCCGGGCGCCGCGGGCAACATGGCGCGCAGCCGTTCGAAGGCCAGCCGCTGTTGTTCGTTGGCTGGATGGCGCGGCTCGTCGGCGCAGGCCAGGTGGCTCATCACATATCTGACGTCGATGCCATCGAAAGCGCCGGCATCCCCGGCCAGCGTCCCGACTTCGGCCGGCGCCATGCCAAGCCGCGACATGCCGCTGTCGACCTGGATGGCGGCCGGCAGCCTGCGGCCGGCGCGATGCGCCGCCGCGCGCCAGGCTTTCAACTGCGCGCCACTATTGATGACCGCGCACAGGCCGGCCGCCACCGCTTCCGGCTCGGAGCCCGGCGGCAGCCCGTTCAGCACGTAGATGTCCGGTCCAGTCCCGACCATCTTGCGCAGATCGATGCCTTCGGCCAGTAGCGCGACGAAGAAGATGTCGCATCCCTCTCTGGTCAATGCCGATGCCACCTGCGCTGCGCCAAGGCCATAGCCGTCGGCCTTGAGCACGCCGGCACAGCGCACGCCTGCCAGCCTTGCCTTCAGCCGCCGGTAGTTTTCACGAATCGCGCCAAGATCGATGGTCAGGATGGCCCCGGCCGCCGCTTCGCTTACGGCGGTGACGTCATCGGGCAGCAACCTTGTGGGGGCGTCGTTCATGGCGACCCTCCTTTTAGCGGATAGAACATCAATAGGACCGCGGGGCGGGCGCGGCAACTGCGGCCGTTCGAACCACGGCCCGCACCCATCCTGCTACGGTACGAGGTGCCGGAACGCCGCTACCACGTCTTCATAGACCTTGCGCTTGAACGGCACGATCAGATCGGGCAGGTCCTGCATCGGCCGCCACGACCATTTGTCGAACTCGGCGGTGTGGCCGCCCGGCGGCGGATTGATCTGGATCTCGCTGGTATCGCCGTGGAAGCGGAAGGCGAACCATTTCTGCGTCTGGCCGCGATAGCGCCCCTTGAAGGCGATGCCGACGAGGTGGTCCGGCAGATCATAGTTGATCCAGTCCGGCGCTTCGGCAAGCAGCGAGACGCTGCGCATGCCGGTCTCTTCATAGAGCTCTCGCTCCGCCGCCTGCAGCGGCTCCTCACCCTTGTCGATGCCGCCCTGCGGCATCTGCCAAAGCTGCGTGGTGCCGGCGAATTCGCTGTCGGGTTCGGCGATGCGATGTCCGACCCAGACCAGGCCCTCGCCATTGAGGATCATCAGCCCGACGCAGGGGCGGTAGGGCAACGTTTCGCGATCGATCGTTTTGGCCATGAGCAATGCGTTCCAGCCGTCTTGAGAATTCGCTCCGGCAAGGCGGGCGGCGAGTGGTTTCGAGGAGCGGAAGCACGGAAAACACCGCCAGATGCCCGCCGGAGCAGAGGTACCAGGATGGCTGTTAGCCTTTTTGCGGGTCTATGGCCACCGCTGAAATCGGCACGATCTCGATGCCGCGTTTCTTGGCCTCGGCCACCCATGACGACACCGTGTCGACGGTCAGGTCGAAAGCCGAGCCGATGCCGACGGCAGTGCCCTTGGCGCGCGCGGTCGCCTCCAGACTGTCCAGTTTCTTCAGGATGGCGCCGCGATCCTGCACCGCGTCGATCGCCATGTCGCCGGCGACGAAGGGCACGCCGTCCTTCAGCGCCAGGTCAGGTGCCAGGCTGCGCGCCGATGAGCCGTCGTCGATATAGGCGAGGCCCCTTTTGCCGAGTTCGGCCATGAACGGCTCCATCGCCGCCGTATCGGCGGAAAACCGCGCGCCCATATAGTTCATCACACCGGTATAGTTCGTCGTCCGCGACAGCGCCCAGTGCAGGCTTTTCAGGTTCTCTTCGGCACTGGCCGCCACCGTCAGCGTGTTACGGCCGGGATTGACGTTGGGATAATCGAACGGTTCGAGCGGCACCTGCATGACGATCTCATGTCCGCTCTGCCTGGCCGCCTGCATCCAGCGGCCAATGCTGTTGCCCTGCGGCGCGAACGCCAGCGTCACTTCCGGCGGCAATTTGGCAATGGCCGCCTGGGTGCCGGTCTGCGACACGGCAAGTCCGCCAATGACGATCGCCACGCGGGCACCGCGGGCACCGGACCAGGGCCGCGCATAGACGTCGAACGGCCGCCGGCCATCGGCGGAGCGCATCGGCAAGGGTCCGGTTTCGCTGGCTTCGATCAGCGCCTTGTCGGGAATATGCGCGATCTTCAGGTTCTGGCCGACGGTCGATGGGTCGCGAATGACGATTGGCGCCCTGGGTGGGCCATCGCCTTCTTCCGTCTGCACATGGATGATCTGCGGCCCACCGGTCTTCGCCGGCGTCTCCACCTTTGGCGTCGCTGCAGGGGCCAATCCGGGAGGCGACGCGGCGGGCTCGGCCGCCGCAGTCACCTTCGGTGTCGAGATGGCGACTTCCTGCGGCTTGCGGAACGGCTTTTCCCTGAGCGCGATCGCGGCCGAGACGCCGACCACCACCAGCACGATCGCGCTCGCCGCGATCACGCCCGCGCTGACCCTGCGGGCGGCACGCGGCGCCCGGACAGTCTGTCCAAGCGGGCGTTCGATGTCCTTGCCGATATCAGCCAAGCCCTGTCCCCGGTGCGCATGGTTCCGAAGGCGGCTCCCTTCGAGACCACGCGCGCGAATTCTTCAACCCTGGCGCACCCGTGGCGCCGCATCTGGAGGCCTCGTCCCGCCTCCCGAATCAAACTGCCGGAACCTTTCGATCCCGGCAGCATTGCATTGCTTCGTTCAGGCGGCCAGACCGGCTTACTGGTTGAGCACGGCCTTTTCCGGATTGGGCGGGAAGGCCGGATCGGTCTTCTGGCCGCGCAGCAGCTGCTCGGCATAGATGAGCTGCAGGTCGTCCTTCGGATCCGGCGGCACATAGGCTGCGGAGCCGGAGCCGGTCTTGCTCTCGTCGGCGCCCTTGATATGGCCCTTGAGATCGGACTCGCCGCGCGTCAGATCCCTGCCCTGCAGTTCCGGCGGCAATGGCTGGTCGACCTTGATGTCGGGCGTGATGCCCTTGCCCTGGATCGACTTGCCGGACGGCGTATAATAGAGCGCCGTCGTCAGCCTGAGCGCACCGTTCTCGCCGAGCGGAATGATGGTCTGCACCGAGCCCTTGCCGAAGGACTGCGTGCCGACAACCGTGACGCGGCGCAGATCCTGCAGTGCGCCGGCGACGATTTCAGAGGCGCTGGCCGAGCCACCATTGACGAGCACGATCATCGGCTTGCCGTTGATGTCGTCGGTCTGCTTCGGCTTGGCGTCGAAGCGGGTGACGTCCTTGGGATCGCGGCCGCGCGTCGAGACGATCTCGCCCCGCTTCAGGAAGGCGTCGGACACGCTTACCGCCTGGTCGAGCAGGCCGCCAGGATTGAGGCGCAGGTCAAGCACATAACCCTTGAGCTTGTCGTCCGGCACCTGCTTCTTGATGGTGTCGATGGCGTTCTCGAGGTCGTCATAGGTCTTTTCGGTGAAGGAAGTGATCTTCATGTAGCCGATGTCGTTTTCGACCCGGAACTTGACCGCCTTGACCTTGATGATGTCGCGCACGACCGTCAGTTCGATCGGCTTGTCGGCGCCTTGGCGCAGAATGGTGAGCTTGATCGGCGTGTTGACCAGGCCACGCATCTTTTCGACCGCATCGTTGAGCGTCAGGCCGCGAACCTCTTCGCCGTCGATCTTGGCGATGTAGTCGCCGGCCAGCACGCCAGCCTTGGCGGCCGGGGTATCGTCGATCGGCGTGATCACCTTGACCAGGTCGTTCTCCATCGTGACCTCGATGCCGAGGCCGCCGAACTCACCCTTGGTCTGGACGCGCATGTCCTGCGCCTGTTCGGCGTTCATGTAGGAGGAGTGCGGGTCCAGCGAGGAAAGCATGCCGTTGATGGCGTTCTCGACCAGCGACTTGTCGTCGGGCGGCGTGACATATTGTGCCCGCACCCGCTCGAAGATGTCGCCGAAGATCGCCAGTTGCTTGTAGGTCTCCGACCCCGCAGCGTTTGCCGCCGAGCCGGGCGCGCCATAGACAAGGCTCATGGCGGATGCGCCCATCAGCGCACCGGCAAACAGAAGCGACAGTTTCCGCATCATTTCACGTCCTTCCAGAAAAACGGTCCGCCCACCATGGGGCCGGATCGACGGGTTTTCCATCCTTGCGGAACTCGACATAGAGTTCCGGCGTGGCATTTCCATTCTTCGAAACCGAGGTGCTTGCCACCCGGGCCTCTCCCATCGCACCGACCGGCTCTCCTGCGAGCACTGACTGGCCAGTCACGACGCTGATTCTGCTCATCCCCGCCAGAACGACATGATAACCGTCGCCGGCATTCAGGATCAAGAGCTGACCATAGGAGCGAAACGGCCCCGCATAAAGCACGTTCCCATCCGCCGGTGCGGTGACGATGGCTCCCGATTGTGTCGCAAGCATGTCGCCAAGCATCATTGCGCCGTTACCGTCATCGGAACCGAAGCGGCGCTTGATGCGCCCGGTGACCGGCAGCGCGATCTGTCCTTGCAGCGCCGAAAAGGGAGCTGCCGCAGCGAGCCGGTTGCCTTCGGGAACCGGCAATGCAGCCAGCGATGCTGTTTTGTCGCCGCCCGTCTGATCGTCACCCGCCTGGTTCGCGGCGGCGGCCTTCGCTGTATCCGCGGCCTTGCGGGTCTTGTCAGCCTGCGCCTCGAGCGATGCGATCAGATCCTTCAGGCTGTTTGCCTTGGCCGCCAGCTGCTCGGAACGCTGCTGTTCGGCCGTCATCTGCGCCTGCGTGTCGGCCTCGAGCTTCTGCTTGGCTTCCAGCAGCATACTCAGTCGCTTCTTTTCCGCCGCCTGGTCGCCGACCGCCGCCGTCAGCCGTGCCCGCTCGGCCTCGATCGAGGCCGTCACCCGGGTCTGCTCCTTGAGGTCGGCCAGCAGACTATCGGTTTGCTGGCGCAATTCCGGCACCACGGCGCCGAGCAGGATGGCGCTGCGCACCGAGGACAGCGCGTCCTCCGGCTTGACCAGGATCGCCGGCGGCGGGTTGAGCCCCATGCGCTGCAGCGCGCCCAGCACTTCGGCCAGCACGTCACGCCGCGCCGCCAGCGAGGCGCGGATCTTCTGCTGCTGGCCCTTGAGCCCTTCCAGCTTGGCACCGATATCCTCGATGTCCTGGCCAAGCTTCTGCTCGGTCATCGCCGACTGGATCAGCGCCGCGGTGATCGAGGCGTGATCCTTCTTGACCGCGGCGATATCGGCGGCGAGCTTCGCCAGCCGTTCCGATGACAGCGTGATTTCCTTGGAAACCCGTTCGTATTCGGCGCGGCTCTGGTCCGGATCAGGCGCCATGTCGAGCGTGTTCTCGGCCCGCACCGCATGGAAGGACAAAAGAACCGCCGCCGCCGCGATGCCGCAGCGTGCGCGCCAGGAGGCCCTCCTCGATGAGCCCATTGTCGATTTCCAGCCTTCAGACATTCGCGATCGACTCTATCTGCGGCTTCGTTAACGAACCATCAACCATGTTGATGCGTGACGCCCCAAAACAGGCGGTGGTTTCCGGACCAACGGCATGTACCAGGAAATCCGTCCCCCACCACGTTTCTTGCGTGGCATTGGGGCGGAATTCGGTGCGACCCCGACGCTTTCAGGATCTGTGATAGGGATGGCCCGACAGGATCGTCGCCACCCTGTAGAGTTGCTCACCCAGCATCACGCGCACCAGCTGATGCGGCCAGGTGAGCGCACCGAACGACAGCACCAGCTCGGCCTGGTCACGCAGCGACGCATCATGGCCGTCGGCGCCGCCTATGGCGAGTACCAGCGCCTTGCGGCCGCCATCGCGCAGCTGTCCGATGCGATTGGCGAAATCCTGCGAGGAAAGGCTCTTGCCGCGCTCATCGAGCAGGATTAGCGCCGTGCCCGGCTGCAGTTGCGCCTGCAGTCTCGATCCCTCGTCACGCTGACGCTCACCGGCGCTCTGCGCGCGGCCCTCCGCGATCTCGGTGATGCCGGCGAATTCGAGCCCCACCGCCGGGCCGCTCTTGGCGAAGCGCTCGAAATAGCGTTCGGCCAACTCCCGCTCGGGGCCGGCTTTCATTCGGCCCACGACATGGACTGATATCTTCATCTCGCCTCTACAAGCCGCTAATGCATGTCACCCAATGACATGCATTAAATAATCGGCTTAGTGGAGTGTCTCTTCCTCGAGATCCGGCGCCTGCCACATCTTTTCGAGATTGTAGAATTCGCGGACTTCGGGGCGGAAGACATGGACGATGATGTCGCCCGAATCGATCAGGACCCAGTCGGCGCCTGACAGCCCCTCGACGCGCGCGGTGCCGAGGCCGGCATCCTTGAGCGCCTTGAGGAGATGGTCGGCGACAGCCGAGACATGACGGTGCGATCGGCCCGATGCGACGACCATGTAGTCGCCGAGGCTCGATTTTCCCTGGATGTCGATTGAGACGATGTTTTCGGCCTTGGAGTCTTCCAGACTGGCAAGGACTGTCTTGATGGCGCGGGACACGGCGTCGTTTACGCTGATCCCGGCCGGCGAAGGCACGATATCGGCCTTCTTCCGCAGTGCTGTTCTCAGTGTATTTCCTTTCGCAGCAAGAACAACCAAATCACCCCTGAAAGCAGGTGACACCACTTAAATAGGCAGAGTTCCGTTGCAGTTTCAAGACGGAGCTCCGACTCACGCGAACTCGTCGATTGCCGGGTTGTTCCATACGGCAGGCAAAAAGATCGGAACCCACGCGTCCCGCGGCGGTTATCGGCTGACCGACCAACCGGAATCCCGCCATGCCGATCGACCCGCAAAACACGCTCCTCACCGTCCAGGCGGGCCTCGCGCAGCTCAGCACGCTGATCGTCTCCTATTCCTTCTCGGCCATCGGCGCCATCATCCTTCTGGTGGTCGGCTATATCGTCGCTGGTCTCGCGGAGCGTTCGATCTTTGCCGGCCTCGGCCATATCCACGGATTCGACCAGACATTGCGGCATTTCTTTTCGAAGATTGTCCGCTACGCCATCCTGATTCTCGTCGTCATCATGGTGCTCGGCCAGTTCGGCGTGCAGACCGCCTCGATCATCGCCGCGATCGGCGCCATCGGCCTCGCCATTGGGCTGGCGCTGCAAGGCACGTTGCAGAACATCGCCGCCGGCATCATGCTTCTGGCGCTGCGGCCGTTCCGCATCGGCGAATCCGTCGAGGTCGGTTCCATCGCCGGTTCGATCGAGGAAATCGGCCTGTTCGCCACGAAGCTCAGGACCGCCGACGGCGTCTACATCCTGGCGCCCAACTCGACACTGTGGAACCAGCCGGTGCGCAATTTTTCGCGCAACGGCGTGCGTCGCACCGACATCACGCTCAGCATCGGTTCGTGGAACGACATCGACGGCGCGCAGAAGACCTTGCTTGCCATTGCCGGTGCCGAGAAGCGCATCCGTCGCGAACCGGCGCCGATCGCCTTCGTGGCCAGCCTCGGCGACACCACCGTTTCGCTCACCTTGCGCTACTGGACCTCGGCGGCCGACTACTTCTCCACGAATATCGACATGACCAAACGCGCCAAGCAGACTTTCGACAGCCAAGGCATCTCTATTCCGCTGCCGCCGCCGGAAGCGCCGCCGCCGGAGGTCCGCAAGCAGTAAGCAATCAGTTGCCCCAGTGCCGGTCCTGTTCGTCCGGCGCGAAGGCAAGCTCCACCGGCAGCGGCGCCTGCGCCGTCATCGGTGCAAAGCTGCCGGTTTCGGTTGCCGGTACAGGACGGGTGGTGAACACGCGCAGAACCACGAACAGGCAGAAGGCGCAGGCAATGACGATCGTCACATAGATGAAGGCCTGGGTGCCGAAAACGGCCGAAAGCGCTGTCACGACGCCCGGTACGATGAAGCCCGCGAGCGACCAGGCAAACAAGAGCGAACTGGACAGTGCCACCATGTCGTCCTTGCTGGCACGGTCGGCGGCATGCGCGCTGGACAGCGAATAAATCGATTCCGAGGCGCCGTCCCACAAGACATAGATCACCAGCAGCGCCGCCAGCGCGCCGCCGTCGAAACCGAGCGCGAACATGCCCGACGCCGCGGCAAGCGCCGATGCTCCGATCAGCACATATCGGCGATCGGTGCGGTCGGAAATCCAGCCGAACGGAAGCTGCAGGATCAGCGTGCCGAGCGGCATTACCGAAAGCAGCAGCGCCACATCGGCCTGGCTGTAGCCCTTGGCCGTGGCGTGGATCGGAGCGAAGCCGGAAATCGACATCGACAGCCCGCCGACCGCCAGCATGCCGGCAACGCCGACCGGTGAAATTCGCCAGGCTCGGCGCAGCGCCACCGAGGCCGCCTGCGGCGCCGGCGGCTGCGCCAGCCGCGTCATCCCGACAGGCAGGATCGACAGAGCGGTGAAGGCAATGCCGATCAAGGGCGCATCCGCCGTCTTGATGTCGACCAGCGCGAGCGTCGCATAGCCGACGCCGAGCCCGGCGACGTAGGCGACGTAGAAGAAGGCCATCACCCGGCCACGTATGGCGTTGGCGACCGCATCGTTCAGCCAGCTCTGCGCGACGATGAACAGGCCGCATATGGCAAAGCCGTAAAGCGCGCGCGCCGCGATCCACAACAGCGGGTGCGGACCCGCGCCGATGGCGGCATTGGACAGCGCGATCAGTGCCGACAGCACCATGAAGGCGCGAGCATGGCCGACCCTGCGCACCAGCGGTCCGGTCAGGATGCAGCCGGCAAGACCGCCGGCCGAAAGCCCGGTGACGATGAGCCCGGCCCAGGTCGGATCGAAACCCTCGACGCCGAGCCGAACGGGGATGTAGGCGAACATCAGCCCATTGCCGATGGCGATCAGCGCCATCGACACGATGACGCTGGCGATCGCGATCAGCGGCGTGGGCGCGCTGCCTTGCTCCGGCTCGGCTGTGGGGTGGTTCTTTTCCAGCATGCCTGATCAGCATTGCTCACCGAGCCGCGAAAGGCAGCGGCAAAAGCGACATGGCCAGGCGGGCGAGGCGCAGGATTTCTCCTTCCCCGAGGGGCTAGCGTGCGCACACATCTGCTTCGGAGGGGTGTCAAGGGACGTATTGGCCGGGCGGCAGATGGGGCTTGAA
>NZ_VFVC01000071.1:0-16870 GCF_006441575.1 Mesorhizobium sp. B2-4-12 | reverse complement strand
GGCGGCTCGGATGTCCGAAAGGTCGACGGCGCGCGTCATCGGGCGACCCCCTCTGGCCTGCCGGCCATCTCCCCCTCAAGGGGGGAGATCGGCAGCTCATGCGGCACCGCCGTTTCTATAGCATCCACAAGCAGCCAAAGCGCAGCGGCAGGGAATCTCCCCCCTCGAGGGGGAGGTGGCCAGCAGGTCAGAGGGAGACGCTCTTGCACGCAGAACATAATCTTACCGTCCCAGCGACAACGTCATCAGACGGCCGAACTCCGGATGTGGCGTCTCGTCCCCGCACAACCGTAAACAATTCCATGCCGTCGCCTGGTTGCTGGTCACCACTGGACGGCCGATCGCCTCTTCCATACTGGCGACCGCGAGCGCGCTCCGCAGCGCCGTGCAGGACACAAACAAGGCTTCGGCCTGTGGATGGGTCGCCTGGCGCGCGAGGTCGACAAGGGCTGCCGGCGGAATGCGTGCCATCTCGCGGTCATCCTCGAAACCCAGGCAGGTGAAGCTGGCGATATCGAAACCGCGTTCGGCGAAATAGGTTGCCATCGGCCTGGAAGTTTCAACCGTGTAGGGGGTGAGAATGCTGATCCGGCGCACGCCGAAGGCGTTCAGCCCGCGCACGCCGGCCATGGGCGGGGTTACGACGGGAATGCCGGGCTTGGCCGCCTGGATCGCCGCCTCGATCTCGGCATCGCCGATCACCACCGATGCCGAAGTGCAGGAGTAGCAGATGGCGTCGAGCGGCTCGTCGGGCAGGATCAAGGCCGCGCCCGCCGTCAGCGCCGGCTGCATCTTGCGAAGGTTCCGAGGCGTCGTCGGATTGGCATAGGGAATGCGCGCGACATAGACGCCGATCCGTTCGCTCGCCACCATGCGGCGAAAGTCCGGCTCGGTCGTGTGGTCGGTGGCCAGGATGATCAGGCCGACACGCTTCGCCAGCGGGCGGTCATCGAGCGCCGGCCGGTCGGGGTGGACCTTGATCTCGGGCAAGGGCTTCATGCGTTATCTCTCGATCTTGCCGTAACGGCGTTCCAGCCAGCGCAACAGCACGACAGAACAGAGGCTGATGGCGAGGAAGAAGGCGCCCACCAACGTGATCGGCTCCAGGTAGCGATAATAGGTGTTGGCGACGCTTTTGGCCTGGTTCATCAGTTCTAGCACGGTGATTGCCGACAGCAGCGGCGTCTCCTTGAACATGGCGATGAAATAGTTGGCCAGCGCCGGGATCATCGGCGGAATGGCTTGCGGGATAATGATGTGGGACCAGGTCTGCCTGGCGCTGAGGTTGCACGCCTTGGCGGCCTCCCACTGGCCGCGCGGCACATTGTCGATGCCGGCGCGATAGACCTCCGCCGTATAGGTGCCGTAGTGCAGCCCGAGCCCGATGACACCGGCGACCAACGGCGGCAGAAGAATACCGACGTCTGGCAGCACGTAGAAGATGAAATAGAGCTGCACCAGCAGCGGCGTGCCACGGACGAATTCGGCCGCCCAACCGACGGAGCGCGATACCGCCTTGTTGGGCGAGCGGCGCGCCAGCGCGATGCCCAGACCGACGATCGCCGCCAGTACCGAGCCGAGCAGCGTCGCCAGGATGGTGATCTTCACCCCCTGGATCAGCGTCGGCAGGATCTGCCGGACAAAATCCCAATCCCAATCCATCAGCGAACCTTGGCCATCAGCGAGTTCCGGTCATCAGACGCGCACCCCGTCGAGGCCGCGCGCCAGGTGGCGCTCCAGCGAGCGCACACCCCACGAAATGAGCAGCGCAAGGATGAAATAGAGAATGAGGATGGTGGTGAACGGCACCATGGTGTTACCGGTCTGGGCTCGCACCACCTGCGCCTGGAATGTGAGGTCGGCGAGCGAGATCAGTGAGACGACGGATGTGGCCTTGAGCAGTTCGATGGCGTTGTTGCCGAAGGTCGGCAGCATCACCAGAAACGCCTGCGGCAGGATGACATGGCGCAGGCCTTGCCAGCGGCCAAGGTTGAGCGCGATGCAGGCCTCGTGCTGTTCGCGGCCGATCGACTGCACGGCGCCGCGCACCACTTCGGCGGCGTAGGCGCCGACATTCAGGCCCAGCGCCAGCACGCCGGCCTGCAGCGGGGTCAGTTCCAGGCCCAATAGCGGCAGCACGAAATAGGCGAAGAACAGCTGCACGAAGATCGAGGTGCCGCGGAAGAATTCGATATAGGCGGTGGCGAGCGCGCGCAGCAGAAAGAAGCGCGACAGCCGCCCCATCCCGGCAACAAAGGCCATGACCAGGGCAAGCACCGACCCCATCAGCGTCAGCTCGATGGTGACAAGCGCTCCCTGCAATATAAGGCCGAAATAGCCGGACCATTGGGTCATCGATTAGAAGTTCCAACGTTTGCGATTCGAGTTCCTTCTCCCCGTTGAACGGGGAGAAGATGCCGGCAGGCAGATGAGGGGCAGCGCTAGCTTCTCCAAACCTAGCGCCGCCCCTCATCCGTCACTTCGTGACACCTTCTCCCCGTGAATGGGGAGAAGGAAGAAGAGCGCTCTACTTCGCCGAGCAGAGCTTTTCGCGCGTCGTCGACATCGCGGCAGCCGCCGAGAAGCCGTAGGGCTCGATGATCTTGGCGAACTCGCCCGACTTCTTCATCTTGGCCAGTTCGACATCGTAGGCGTCACGCAGCGCCTCGTCGCCCTTCTTGAAGGCGGCGCCGTCGCAGTAGACCGGGGCGCCCTGCACCGGCGCGATGACTTCGAGGCTCGGATCGTTGGCTTTCTTCATCAGATCATTGATCGACAGGACCGGCAGCGAATAGGCGTCGATGCGGCCGTCCTGCACCATCTTCAGGCCGCTCTGGCCATCCGGCACGACGATGACACGTTCACGCGGCACGCCGGCGTTGAGCGCCAGCTTCTCCTCGGTGCCGCCGCCCGGCGCGCCGATCGTGGCGGCAGTGTCCTTGGCGACGTCCTCGTAGCTCTTGAAGTGCTTGGGATTGCCCTTCTTCACCAGCATCGCCTCGGCGTCGCACAGAACCGGCTCGGAATAGGCGACCGCCGCGCAACGCTCCGGCTTCATGAACAGACCGGCGGTGACGACGTCGAAGCGGCCGGCCTGCAGACCGGGGATCATCGCGCCATACTCAGAGATCGAAGCGACGATATCGGCCACCCCGAGACGCTTGAAAATCTCGCGCGCCACGTCGGGCGCCGCGCCCGAAACCTTGCCGTCGGCGGCGACCGCCGTATAGGGCGGTTCGTTGGCGATGGCGACGCGGGCGAAACCCTGCGCCTTGAGCTGTTCGAGCTTCTTGTCCGCGGCCGAGCCCACGCTTGAGGTCGCGAGCACTGCCGTAATTGCGAAGCCGGCGATGCCGGCCAGAATGCCAAGTTTCTTCATTGTTCCCAACTCCTTGTTGCTCTTCTTGGTTTGCTTGTGGGCGGTTCGCACGCCCGCATGGCGGTCAGACGCGGTGTCCGGCCGCGATGATCTTCTTCAGGAAGCCTTGCGTGCGCTCCTGCTTGGGACGGCGGAAAATCTCGTCGGGCTTGCCTTCTTCAACGATCTTGCCGCGATCGAAGAACAGCACCCGGTCGGCGAAGTCGTGGGCGAAACCCATCTCATGGGTAACCAGCAGCATGGTCATGTCGGTCTCGGCGCAGAGCCGCCACAAGACGTTGAGCACCTCCTCGACCAGTTCCGGGTCGAGCGCCGACGTCACCTCGTCAAACAGCATGATCTTCGGCTGCAAGGCGAGCGCCCTGGCAATCGCCACACGCTGCTTCTGCCCGCCGGACAGTTGCGCCGGCATCGCCTTGGCCTTGTCGGCCATGCCGACCATGTCGAGCAGTTCCATCGCGCGTTTTTGGGCGGCGGCGCGCGGCGTGCCCTTAGTCAGCATCGGCGCCAGCGTGACATTGTCGATGACGCTCTTGTGCGGAAACAGGTTGAACAGCTGGAAGACCATGCCGATCTTCTGGCGCATTTTTGCCAGATGCCGCTCGTCGGCCGGCAACAACTGGCCGTTGCGCTCCATATGGTAAAGCTGCTCGCCATCGATCTGGATGTGGCCGCCGTCGATGCGCTCCAGCGTCATCAGGATACGCAGGATCGTCGTCTTGCCTGAGCCCGACGGGCCGATCAGCGCCAGCTTCTCGCGCGGCATGACCTGCATCGACAGGCCGTCCAGCACCTTGAAGGCACCAAAGCTCTTCGAAATGGCATCGACCTTGATGATGGGTGCGGACAAATGAATTTCCCCGTGCTGGAGAAGCCTGTGCCCCTAACGATGCGGAACGCGCCAAATCATGTCAATTGGGAAAATAATATCATGACAATTATTCCGATTGCGGACAATTCTCGACCAACTGGGCGACCCGTCGAGAGTCGGGCTCAGGCCCGACCCAGCAATGGCGGCGTCTGAGACCGGAACGGAGCCGGAAGCGCAGGAGACCACCTTCGCAGGCCGGCATTACCGGAATATCGACGCACCCCCTAGATGGCGAGCAGCAGGTGCTCCGGATCTCCAAGCAAGAGCTTGGTGACAACGCCGAGACCGGCGCGCAGTTCCCCCTCGGTGGTCGAACCCAGCGAAATGCGCACCGCCGGATGCCAGGGGGCGTCGGAAATGCGGAAGGAGGCGCCTGGCGCGATCGCCACGCCCTGCAGCCGGGCCTGGGCGACAAAACTCTCCTCGGCCCGGTCGCCAGGCAATTGCAGCCACAGATGCAGGCCATCGCGATGCGAACGATAATCGACCCCTGCAAGGACCTCCGCGGCAATGTCCATCCTGTGCCGGAGCGCTTGGCGCTGCCAGCGGACAAGCTCCATCGCGGTGCCGTCGGCCACCCATTTGGTGGCGATCTCGGCCACCAGCGGCGTTGCCATCCAGTTCGAGACCAGATGCCGGTTGGCGACGGCGGCAACGTAACGGTCGGGCGCGGCGAGATAGCCGATGCGCAGGCCGGGCACGGTGATCTTGGTGAAGGAGGTGACGTAGAGCGTGCGCTCCGGCGCGTAAGCAGCGACCGGCGGCGGCCGGTCCTCGACCAGCGGACCCAGCACATCGTTCTCGATGATGGCGATGTCGTGCTTGCGCGCCACCGCCGCGATCTCGGCGCGACGTCCCGAATCCATCAGCGTCGCGGTCGGGTTGATCACCGAAGGCTGCACGAACACAGCGCGGATGTCGGAGAGCCGGCAGGCCTCGTCCAGCGCCTCCGGGATGAGGCCATTGCCGTCGATCGGCAAGCCTTGGAGATTGAAGCCAAGATAGCGCGCGAGCGGCACCAGCGTGTGGTGGCCGATCGCCTCGGTCGCGACGGTCGATCCCGGCGGCGCCACGCTCATCAGCGCCACTGTCATGCCGGCGGTAGCGCCGTTGGTCAGGCTGATGTTCTGCGCGGAAGCCTCGAGCCCGCACAGTTTCAGCCATTCGACGGCAACAGCGCGATGGCGGGGGAACACCATGTTGGGCCGGAAGGAGAGTGCCGAACTCGAGGGCAGGTGTTCGGCCAGCCACCCCAATGCCTGCTTCATCCGCTCCAGATGCATCGGCTCGCAGACCGGCTTCAGGATCGAGAGGTCGATGACCTCGCCGAGGCGCTCGGGCAGATAGGGCGGCTCCGGCTCGCGGCGCTGCGTCTGGACAAAGCTGCCGCGGCCGATCTCGCCCGAAATCAGGCCGCGCCGGATCAATTCCTCATAGGCGCGGCTCACCGTCTGTACCGACAGCTTCAAATCGTCGGCCAGCCGGCGATGGGTCGGCAGGCGCGCGCCATTCGCCAGCCGTCCGTCATGGATGGCACGCGCGAACTGGTCGGCAAGCGACTGGTAGGCTGGCCGCCTGATGAGCGCGGGATCGGGTTGCCACAATGTCATGACTTATTAGAGATCGAAATCAGTGCAATTGACAATCGAAATAATGCACCGTCATGGTGCCGTGGACGAAAAGTGGACTGTGATGACGGCTGCAAAACTCGACGCGATCGACCTCAAAATCCTCGACGCCATCCAGCGTGACGGACGCATCACCAAGCTGGCGCTGGCCGAGCAGGTCGGGCTCTCGCCGACGCCATGCTGGATGCGGCTGCGCAAGCTGGAAAAGGCCGGCATCGTCTCGGGTTACCACGCCCGGATCGCCATGCGCGTGGTGGCGCCGGTCGCCACCGTGCTGATGGAGGTGACGCTGGCCAGCCACCGCCAGGCCGATTTCGACCGCTTCGAGCGCGTCATCCGTGACATTCCCGAGATCGTCGCCTGCTGGTCGGTGGGCGGCGGCGTCGATTATGTGCTGAAGGTGATGGCGCGCGACATCGACGCCTATCAGCGGCTGGTCGATGCCTTGCTCGACCGCGAGATCGGCATCGACCGCTACTTCACCTACATCGTCATCAAGACGGTGAAGGACGAGACCGTTTTGCCACTGGCTGACCTGTTGCCCATCGCCACTTCATCCTAGGGCGGAGCAAGGAGCGAAGCGACGCGGCGCAGACCCTGGCATTACGAAGTTGAGAGGCTCAGCTGACGGCTTTCCCGAAACAGCGATGCATATTCCCCACATAGAGAGATCGCTCTGCTCACGGGGCGAATAGAGAGACTCTCTCCTTTAGCGGACGCCCAAACAGCCTCTCTGTCTGCGCATGGGGGATAGTCTTCCCGCATTAGTCCGAACCGGGAGGCTTCGACCATGTCCGCGCATTTCGCCCGCTCACATCGCCATGAAGCGCTCGATCGCCTGGCCGACCGCCGGCTGTTGCGCGAACTCGCCTATGTCGACGGCCACTGGACGGCGAGCGAGGCCGCCGAAAGCTTCGAAGTCACCGATCCGGCGACCGGCACCACGGTCGCCTTCGTCGCAGCGTTGGACGCGCGCCAGACGACAAAGGCGATCGATGCCGCGGCGCGCGCCTTTCCGGCCTGGCGGTCGCTATTGCCGCAGGAGCGCGCAAAAATCCTGCGAAAATGGTTCGAGCTGATCATCGAGGCGAAAGACGATCTCGCCCTGCTGATGACACTGGAACAGGGCAAGCCGCTCAAGGAGTCGCTCGGCGAGATCGACTATGCCGCCTCCTTCGTCGAGTGGTATGCCGAAGAAGCCAAGCGGCTCAACGCCGAGAGCGTCACCAGCCATCTGCCGAACGCCGAAATGATGGTGCGGCGCGAGCCGGTCGGCGTCGTCGGCGTGGTCACGCCCTGGAATTTTCCGTCGGCCATGCTGACCCGCAAGGCCGCCGCCGCTCTCGCCGCCGGCTGCACCATCGTCGCCCACCCCTCCTCGGAGACGCCGCTATCGGCGCTGGCGCTGGCCGAACTCGGCGAGCGCGCCGGCCTGCCTGCCGGCGTCTTCAATGTCCTCACCGGCAATGCTTCGACGATCGTCGGGCGCATGTGCGAAGACCCGCGCGTCCGTGCCATGAGCTTCACCGGCTCGACCGAGATCGGCCGGCTGATCGCCGCGCAGAGCGCGCCGACGATGAAGCGGCTGGTGATGGAGCTTGGCGGCCACGCGCCGCTGATCGTCTTTGCCGACGCCGATGTCGACAAGGCCGTGCGCATCGCCGTCGACGCCAAATTCGCCACATCGGGCCAGGATTGCCTCGCCGCCAACCGCATCTACGTCCAACGCCCGATCTATGATCGCTTCTGCGCCGCCTTTGCCAGGCGCATCGAGGCGCTGCGGACCGGCAATGGACTTGCCGAGGAAACCGAGATCGGGCCGCTGATGCACGAGCGTGCCGTCAACAAGGTCGAGGAACAAGTCGCTGATGCCCTGACCCGCGGCGCGCGCTGTCTCGCCGGTGGCAAGCGGCATCAGGCCGGCCCGTTGTTCTACCAGCCGACGTTTCTGGCCGACGTTGTCGACGAGGCGCTGATCATGCGCGAGGAGACCTTTGGTCCGGTCGCCGCCGTCACGCCCTTCGACAGCGAGGACGAGGTCATCGCCCGCGCCAATGCCACCGAATATGGCCTCGTCGCGTATGTCGTGACCGAGAATGGTGCCCGCCAGCACCGTTTGGGCCGCGCCCTGGACTACGGCATGGTCGCAATCAATCGCGTCAAGATCACCGGCGCGCCGATCCCGTTCGGCGGCGTCAAGCAGTCCGGCATCGGCCGCGAGGGTTCACGCCACGGGCTCGAAGCTTTCACCGATCTGAAGTATCTCTGCCTGGACGTTGCATAATTCGTCCGGCCATCCCTCAAGGAGTAGAAAAATGCTCGACCAATCCAACGAACTCGCCGCCTGGGACCGCGACCACTTCTTCCATCCCTCGACCCATATGGGCACGCATGCGCGCGGCGAGAGCCCGACGCGCATCATGGCCGGCGGCGAAGGCGTCACCGTCTGGGACAACAATGGCAGGAAGAGCATCGATGCTTTCGCCGGCCTCTATTGCGTCAATGTCGGCTACGGCCGCCAGAAGATCGCCGACGCCATCGCCGCCCAGGCCAAGAACCTTGCCTATTACCATGCCTATGTCGGGCACGGCACCGAGGCCTCTATCACGCTGGCCAAGATGATCATCGACCGCGCGCCGAAAGGCATGTCGAGAGTCTATTTCGGCCTCTCCGGCTCGGACGCCAACGAAACCAACATCAAGCTGATCTGGTACTACAACAACGTTCTCGGCCGCCCGGAGAAGAAGAAGATCATTTCGCGCTGGCGCGGCTATCACGGCTCGGGCGTGATGACCGGATCGCTGACCGGCCTTGAGCTGTTCCACAACGCCTTCGATTTGCCGCGCGTGCCGATCCTTCACACCGAGGCGCCCTATTATTTCCGCCGCGCCGACCGCTCGATGAGCGAGGAGCAGTTTTCGCAATATTGCGCCGACAAGCTCGAGGAGATGATCCTGGCTGAAGGTCCGGAGACGGTGGCTGCTTTCATCGGCGAGCCGATCCTCGGCACTGGCGGCATCGTGCCGCCGCCCGCAGGCTACTGGGAAAAAATCCAGACGGTGCTGAAGAAATATGATGTGCTGCTGGTCGCCGACGAGGTGGTGACGGGCTTTGGCCGGCTCGGCACCATGTTCGGTTCCGACCATTACGGCATCAAGCCGGATTTGATCACCATCGCCAAGGGCCTGACCTCGGCCTATGCCCCTCTGTCAGGGGTCATCGTCGGAGACAAGATGTGGCAGGTGCTGGTCGAGGGTTCCGACAAGCTGGGTTCGCTGGGCCATGGCTGGACCTATTCGGCGCATCCGATCTGCGTTGCCGCCGGCGTCGCCAATCTCGAGCTGATCGACGAGATGGACCTGGTGAAGAATGCCGGCGAGACCGGTGCCTATTTCCGTACCGAGCTCGCCAAGGCCGTCGGCGGCCACAAACATGTCGGCGAGGTGCGGGGCGATGGCATGCTGGCGGCGGTCGAATTCGTCAGGGATCGCGACGACCGCGTCTTCTTCGATCCTTCGCTGAAGATCGGACCGCAGGTCGCCACGGCCCTTGCCGCAAGCGGCGTCATCGGCCGCGCCATGCCGCAGGGCGACATCCTCGGCTTCGCGCCGCCGCTCTGCCTGACGCGCGAGGAGGCCGATATCGTCGTGGCCAAGACCGCGGATGCCGTGAACAGCGTGTTTGCCAATCTCTGAGATCGAGCCCATGAATGCCAGGACCAACACGCTCCCCGCCACCATGGCCGCCGTGCTGCTGACCGGCCACGGCGGACCGGAAAAACTCGTCTACCGCACCGATGTGAGAGTGCCCGCCCCTGCTTCGGGGGAAGTGCTTATAAGGGTTAGCGCTTGCGGGATGAACAACACCGATGTCTGGGTCCGCCAGGGCGCCTATGGCACCGAGGAAGACGCTGCAGCGGTGTCGACCTGGCGGCGACAAGGCAACACGCTGACCTTCCCGCGCATTCAGGGCACCGACACTGTCGGCATCATCGCTGCCGTCGGTGAAGGCGTCTCGCCGGATCGTATCGGCGAACGGGTGATGATCGATTTCTCCATCTACAACCGCGACGACGATTCGCTCGCCGATATCGACTATATGGGCCATGGCCGCGACGGCGGTTATGCCGAATACCAGGCCGTGCCGGCGGAGAATGCGCATGTCGTCGACACGACGCTGAGCGACATCGAGCTCGCCACCTTCTGCTGCGCTTATCTCACGGGCGAGCAAATGCTGGAGCGCGCGGCGCTGAAAGCCGGCGAGCGCGTTCTGGTCACCGGCGCCTCGGGCGGCGTCGGCTCGGGCATCGTGCAACTGGCACGGGCGCGCGGCGCCATTCCTTACGCCGTCGTCGGCAAGGGCAAGGAACAGGCGGTGCTCGATATCGGCGCAGAGGCCGTTATTACCCGTGGCGTCGCCGATTTGCCGCAAGCCGTTGCCGAGGCGACCGGCGGCCAGCCGATCAATGTCGTGGCTGACCTCGTTGGCGGTGCCATCTTCAACGATTTGCTGCGCATCCTGAGGCCGGAGGGCCGCTACACTACCGCCGGAGCTATTGCGGGCCCGGTCGTCCAGCTCGATCTCAGGACCATGTATCTCAAGCAGTTGCAACTGCACGGTTCGAGCCAGGGCACGCGCGCGGATTTCCGCCGCATCGTGCGCTACATCGAGGCGGGCAAGATCCGGCCGCTGGTCGGCGGCGTCTACCGGCTCTCCGATTTCCACCACGCGCAAGCCGATTTCGTTGCCAAGGATTTTGTCGGCAAGCTGATTGTGGTGCCAGACGCCGTCGCGGAGCGAACGGCGTAGTTCCAAAATCAAAGCCCCTCGCTGCCTGCTTCCTCGCCGCTGCCGCAATGGGAATGGCTTGCACTCCAGCCAGCAAGCCGCCACAAACTGTGACGCCCGCCGCGCCGCTGGTCCGGGCATATGGTCACAGGGTACAGGCGAGACATGACGGCCCGGATGATACTGCTGGACGCCAAGCCACTCGGCGTGGCTGACGTCGCCGAGATCGCACGGCGCAGCGCCCGGCTTATGCTGGGTGAGGAAGCGATGCGCCGTATCCGGGCGAGCCGCGCGCTGGTCGAGCACCTGACGCAGCTCGGCAAACCGATGTATGGTGTCACCACTGGTCTCGGCGCCTGTGTCGACACGCCGCTCGCCCAGGCCGACCTGATCGCGTTCCAACACAGCGTGCCGCTCAGCCACAGTATGGGTATCGGGCCCGCCCTTCCGACCGAGGCGGTGCGGGCGCTGATGACCGCACGCATCTCGGGCATGGCCGCCGGAGGCACCGGCACCTCCGAACGCGTGGTCATGGGCCTTGTCGCGGCGCTCAACGCCGGCGTCCATCCGGTGATCCCAACTTGGGGATCGATCGGCGCCGCGGATCTTGCCCATCTCGGCCATATGGCGCGAGCGCTGCGCGGCGAAGGCGAGGCGGAATTCGAGGGCCGGATCATGCCATCGGCCGAGGCGCTAACCCTGGCCGGGCTGGAGCCGCTCGACCTGCGCGAGAAGGACGGTCACGCCCTCATCGTCGCCAACAGCCTGTCGACCGGAACGGCGTGCCTGTGCCTCGAGGACGTCGCCCATCTTATCGACTGGGGGTTGGCCGCCGTGGCTCTCAACTGCGAGGCGTTCCGTTCTTCCATCACCGCGATCGACGAGGATGCGCTGGCCGCGCGGCCGGCCTTCGGCCAGCGCGAGATCGGCGCGCGGCTGCGCACCGAACTGGCGGGCAGCGGCCTGTGGAAGGACAAGGCGGCGCGGCGCCTACAGGACCCGCTCAGCTATCGCTGCGTGCCCCAGGTCTGGGGTGGCCTGCTTCATGCGTTCGAACAGGCAAGGCTGGCGACCGAGGTCGAACTGACCCATTCAGGCGATAATCCCGTGATCCTGCCTGAAGACGATCGGGTGGTTTCGAACGGCAATTTCGACCTCACGGCATTCACGCTCGCCTGGGAACAGCTCGGTCAGGCGCTCGCGCATTGCGCGGTCGGCACCGCCAATCGCTCTATGAAGCTGATGTCGCCGACAACAGCTGAATTGCCACGCTTCCTGTCGGCCAGGGGCGGCAGCCGCCAGGGCTACGCCGAACTGCAGAAGCCGCTGGCGGCGCTGGAAGCCGAAATCCGGCATCTGGCCAACCCGATGTCCCTCAGCCCGCTCGCCGTCTCGGATGGCATCGAGGATCAGTCGTCGATGGCGCCCCGAGTAGTGGCCAAGACTGGCGAGATCATTGAGCGCCTGCGCTATCTCGTTGCGATGGAGCTGATCTTCGCGGCCACCGGCGTGGAGTTGCGCGACGTCGTCGACAGCATGGGCGAAGGGCCGCGGCGCACCTTCGCCGCCGTACGTGCGCTCGTCAGCCCGCTCGACGACGACCGCGAGCTGAGCACCGACATGACACGGATTGCCCGGATGGTCGCGGGGCCCCGGGACTGAGCCGTCGCTCCCATCCGCCTGACGCCGGTTCAATCTTCGCGGCGGCGGGTCGGGACTATTGGTAAGGGCCCCTGAGGTTTAGTTTCTCGGCCAGAAGGCAGAAGCGGTCGATCGACCGGACAAGTTCTTCTCCTTGTTCGGCGAGAATCCCGCCGCGCTCGGCGGATGGCATTTCCGACAGCGCCTTCCACAACCGGCCTTGCCGGTCACAGAGATCCGCCAGCTCGGCGCAGTCGCTGGAAGTCAGTTTCAAAAGGTGGGACGCCGTCACCGGTCCGATGCCGGGAGGCGTCGTCACTCCCAGGGAAACATAGCCTGGCGGCACGGAGCCTTTGGCATTGGTCACCGCTTTGCGGCAGATGACATCGAACAGCTGGTCGACGGCCTGTTTGGCGCCGGCGACGCGCGAAGGATGGTCCGTGTCGGCCGCGGCATGGGGCAGCAGCTCGAGCTTGGCGCCATGTTTCTCGACGAGGTCGAGATAAGGCAGCATCGGACCGGACAGGCTGCCGGTCGAGGCATCGCTGAAAAGATCGGCATCGATGGCGGCGTGGCGTAGCCGGCCTGAGGACAGGGCGTCGTCAAGCGCCTCGATATCGACAAGCTCGCCGCGATCGTAGTTGACCAGCACGGCACCACTCTTCATGCGCGACAGGACATCCGCGCCGATGAGTCCGGCATTGGCGTAGCGGCCGGTCTGCGCGTCCTGCTTGCCCAGGCCGACATGGACGCTGAGCACATCGGCCCCCTCGGCCGCGTCGGCAGGGCTCGCCGCGTAGGCAAATCCCTCTGCTTCTATCCAGTCCCGATGCCGACGGCGTGCATGGATCACCACACGCATGCCGAAGGCACGGGCGAGCTTGGCCACCTCGCGGCCGATATTGCCATAGCCGATGATCGCGATCGTCTTGCCTTCGAGCTTTTCGGTGGGAAAATCCCGCAGTTCCCTGCCGGTGTCGAAGGCGCCGCGCGCCACCCGCTCGTGCAGCATGTCGACCGGCAGATCCGGCAGCACTTTCAGGATCGCCTTCATCACCATCTGCGCCGTGGCGCGGCTGTTGATGCCGGGCGTGTTCATCAGCACCGCGGTGCCGCCCTCGCCGCTGCCGCCACCCCAGGAGCGCGAGCCCATATTGCCGGTGCCAGCGCCGATCCGCACGCCGGCCAGTGGAAAGACGGTCTCGGCAGGCAGGAAGGTCGCGGCGGCGATGACGGCGTCATAGCGCCCCTCCCCCGCGGCCTCGATCAGCTCTTCTCGGGTGCTGAGGTCCGGCTGGTAGAAGAAATGCACACGGCCACGTTCGAGGTCGGCTTTGTCGCCAAGCGCGGCGGCGTGAAAGCGGCCGCCCTTGGCTTCGATATGGGCGCGGACTTCGCTCGGGTCAGGCTTGCCGTCCGGCCCGAAGCGCAGGCCGACCAGATCGCAGATCAGCACGGCGTAGATGCTTTGCGGGTCGATTGGCTCCACGGCCTGCATGCTGGTCTCTGCGGTCACGTCGTTTCCCCCATATAAGAACGGCAAGGCCTGCTGCGACAGCAGGGGTGTCCTGAATAATCAGAACCTATCAGCCCGGAAAGGTGCCAGATCGATCGCAGGCGGCAAACCGGCGGCAAGTTGCGACACGACAGTGCCGACTCCAATGAGAGCGGGCCGGCAGGGGTTCGAGCGGACGGATTGTCTCCACTACTCTTGCCGGGATGATTTGCGAGATCGCCTGATGTGACCGCTGACCTGCACGCCGTCCTCGGCGCGCAGGTACAGAAAGCCGGGAATGGATATGAGCGGGATGATCGCGGTCAGCAGGAACACCTGGTGGAACCGTTCCGGCGTCAGGACGTGGCTTTCCCCTGCAATCAGGCCGAGCAGCATGGCGGCGACCGAGACGCCGAGCGAAACGCTAAGCTGCTGCAGCACGCCGCCCAGGCTGGTGGCGCGGCTGAGCTTGTCCGCCGGTAGATCGGCGTAGGACAGGGTGTTGGAGGTCATGAACTGCGCCGACCGAACGACGCCGAACAGGAAGACATAGAAACCGATCATCCAATGGGGCGTATCGGCAGTCATCAAGGCGAAGCCCGCCACGGTGGCGGAGCCAACGATCGCGCTGCCAATCAGCACGATTTTGAAGCCGACGCGCCGCAGCAGCGGCGACAGCATTGGCCGCATGAGCAGCGCGCCGAAGCTGCCGACGAATGTCAGCGAACCTGAGGTGACCGGGCTCATGCCAAAGCCGACCTGAAGCATCAGCGGCAGGAGGAACGGGGCGCCGTTGAGACCGACGCGGCACAGGCCCCCCGCCAGCGTGCCGACCCAGAACGAGCGAAATCGAAACAGCGTCAGGTCGACAGCCGGCGCCACGACGCGGCGCGCATAGCGCCCGAAGGCAAGCAGCAGCAGGACGGCCGCGGCCAACACCAGCACCGTCGCAAAGCCGGGAATGATCGGCCGGCCGATATTCTCCAGCCCGAACTGCAGCAACGCCACGCCGCATCCCACCATCAGGAATCCGGCGAAGTCGAAGCGCTCCACCGCCTCCTGGTGGAAATCGTCGACGAAGCGCAGCGCCGCCAGAATGCCAAGACAGCCAAACGGCACGTTGACATAGAATATCCAGCGCCACGACGCGTAGGTGGTCAGCAGGCCGCCGAGCAGCGGCCCGATGATCGGCCCCATGATGGCCGGCAAGGTCGTGTAGGTCATGGCGGTGATCAGGCCGCTGCGTGGAAAGCTGCGCAGCAGGATCAGCCGCCCGACCGGCGTCATCATGGCGCCGCCAAGTCCTTGCAGCGCGCGCATGGCCAGCAGCATGCCGAAACTGTTCGCTATGCCGCACAGCGCGGAGCCAAGGGTGAAGGTGAAAAGCGCCAGGGCGAACACCCTGCGCGCGCCGAACCTGTCGGCGAACCAGCCGCTGACGGGAATGAACACGGCGAGCGTCAGGATGTAGGTGGTGATCGCCAGATTCAGCCGGACCGGCGTCGTATCCAGACTTTGCGCCATGGCCGGGATCGCGGTGGTGATGATGGTGGAATCGAGCTGTTCCATCAGAAAGGCGATGGCGACGATGATCGGGATGATCAACCTCAGCTTCGGGTCGCGCTCGGTGGCAAATAGAGGCTGTTCCAATGCTCTGGCCAATTCCGTCATGCAGGCGGTTCATATGCCTTGGCGAAGGCCCGCATATTGCGTTGAAAACATTGATCATCCGCGATCATCCGCGACCAACCAGCCGGGCGGGATCACTTGGCGCGTTTATGGTCCGACAAATGCAGCAGCGACAATGAATTCTTGCCGGACGGTGGTCAAAAAATCTTGAGCGCGGACAGAGGGCGAGGAAAGCAGCGATCGCCTCAAGAAGGATGGTCCAAAGACATTAGGCATTCAGCGTCAGGCATTCAGCGTCCCTATTTCGTGAAGGAACGTCTGGGGCGGCAGGCCGTTTTTCCTGTGCATGTCTCGTAGGAAAAGGAGGCATCTTCATGAAACGGCGTCTGATGCTCGCCAGCGGCGCTATCGTGCTGGCCGCCGCGAGCGCGATTTCATTTACCTCCATCGCCGATGCGGCGGCTGTCAGGTATCACTTTGTCCATACCGCGGTTCATCGCCACAACGGACATCGGTACGTCGTCCAACGGCAACATCGAAACCCTCGCGTGTGGGTTGGCGGCGGTTGGACAGGCGACAATTGGACCGGCGACAATGGCTGGATGGACAGCTACTACAATGGCTACGGCAGCTACCATGGATTCGTCGGCGACTTTTGTGGAACCATCGAATGGACGCTCGGCCTGTGCGGTCCCCACGGTCCTTGATCCCTGATCCCCAGACCCCAGCCAGTTGACCAGACGGGCGGATGCTATGCCATTTCGGGACGCCTTGACGCCTCTGAGTCAGCAATTCCTGCATCTGATGCCGGGTCAAGGCATCGAGCGCGCCAAAGGGCTCGTCCATCAGGAGCATCTTGGAGCGATAGGAAAGCGCACGCGCAATGGCGACGCGCTGTTTCATGCCGCCCGACAATTCGGACGGATAGCGGTCCGCACTCTGCGACAGCTTGACGAGGTCGAGATGCTTGAGCGAGATCTCGCGGCAGGCCGACCGGTCATAGCCCGCGGCCTTGAGGGCAAACTCGATGTTCTGCCGCGCCGTCAGCCAGGGAAGCAGCGTGTAGGACTGGAAGACGACGCCACGGTCGAGACCCGGCTGCAGGATCGGGGCACCGTCGATGCTGAGTTCGCCGGCGTCGAAGTCCTGCAGTCCGGCCACGATCGACAGCAACGTGCTCTTGCCGCAACCCGATATGCCGACAAGCGAGACGAACTCGTTGTCGGCTAGATCAAGATTGATGTCGCGCAGCACTTCCGTGCGCCGCTCTCCCGTGCCGAAGCTCTTGTGGAGGCCTGCTCCGCCCGAGGATGACGAAAGGATGAAACCTACTCCACGGTCACCGACTTCGCCAGATTGCGCGGCTGGTCGACGTCGGTGCCCATGAACACGGCGGTGAAGTAGGCCAGCATCTGGATCGGCAGCGCGTAGATGATCGG
>NZ_VFVC01000070.1:0-17058 GCF_006441575.1 Mesorhizobium sp. B2-4-12 | reverse complement strand
AGTGCCCTGGGCGCAACGCCCGCGATGACCGCCCTGGTCGCCGTATGGCTCTTACCGGAGGCCAGCCGCACGCCGGTCGCCTTGCCGCCGGAAACCGTGATCTCGGCCACCTCGGCCCCGGTGACGATCTTGCCGCCGGCTGACGTCACCATGCCCGACAAGGCGCGGACAATGGTGTCGGCGCCGCCCTTGCCCAGCACCATGCCGAAGCTCTGGTTGGCCATCGATTCCAGATAGGGGAACACGGCGCCGCCTGCGATGTCGGGCGCGAAGTCGAGATGCATCCCCCAGGTGGCGAGTGTTGCACGCACATGCGGCGACTCGAAATTTTCCTCGAGCCAGGCGCGCGGCGATGACAGCAGCAGGCGACCCGTATCGAGCGCGCCGGACATGCCTTTCCTGCGCCACAGGTTCCAGGCCGTACCGGCAAGCGCGCGGGCACTCATCGGCGAGCCGAGCAGCCGGAACAGATGCTCGGCTTCGGCCGGGAAGGCCGCGACCAGCCTGCGCCATGTCGCGGCATCGGCGGCGGAGAAGGCAGCCATGCGCGCGGCTGTTTTCTCCAGGTCGTTGCTGACGCCGAACCAGCGTCCGTCCGGGAAGGCGCTGGCGAAACAGTCGGCGACCCGCGCGAACTCCAACCCTTGCGCTTTCAATTCATTTGCATATTTCCGGTGGAAGGCCGAGCCGGCAAACAGGCTCAGATTCATCGCCCCGAAATCGTGGCGGAAACCGGGAAGGGTGAATTCGCCGGTCTGGACGGCGCCGCCGACCGCCGCGTTGCGTTCGAAAACGCCGGTTTTCCAGCCTTTGAGCGCCAGATGCGCGGCGCATGCCAGACTGTTGTGGCCCGCCCCGACAAAGATGGCGTCGAACTCGCTCACGCCCCGTTCCCATTTCCTTTATGCTTAAAGATAATTGCAGATGCATATGTTTTCGTCTAGTAGGATATTAAGGGCCGACACGAGCCTCCAGCACCATCAAGAAAGAGGGAACAGAGACCATGGACACGCAAAAACTCCTCGGCGAGGTCGCCGGCCAGCTGCTTTCGGGCGCCATCAAGGTAGTCGACCTGTCGGCGCCGCTCGGACCCGATACGCCGTTGATCAAGCTGCCACCGGAACTCGCCGTCGACACGCCGAAGGTCGAGATCCACACCATCTCCGCCTATGACAAGAACGGCCCGTGGTGGGCCTGGAACTGGCTGAAGCTCGGCGAACATTCCGGCACGCATTTCGATGCGCCCAAGCACTGGATCACCGGCAAGGATTATGCCGACGGCGCCACCGACACCATTCCGGCACAGAACTTCGTCGGCCCGGTCAATGTCATCGACTGCTCCGGGGAAGCCGCCGCCGATCACGACTTCCTGCTCACGGTCGACCATATCAAGGCCTGGGAAGCCGACCATGGCGCCATCAACCCGGGCGAATGGGTGGTGATGCGCACCGACTGGTATAAGCGCAACGGTTCGGAAGCCGAATTCCTCAATGCCGACGACACCGGTCCGCACACGCCCGGCCCGACTGCCGAGGCCATCCAGTATCTGATCAGCAAGGACATCAAGGGCTGGGGCTCGGAGACCATCGGCACCGATGCCGGCAAGGCCGGCGGCATGGAGCCGCCATTCCCTGCCCACAGCCTGATGCACAAGGCCAACCGCTATGGGCTCGCCAGCCTCTGCAATCTCGATCAACTGCCGCCGAAGGGCGCGATCCTGATCGCCGCACCGCTCAAGATCGAGCACGGCACCGGCAGCCCGATCCGCGCTCTGGCGCTGGTATCGGGAAAGTAGAGCGAGGGGTCTTCGGGAGAAGATCATGCGCGCGGGTGATAATGTCATGGCAGCAAGAGGGCGCCAGCCTGGCGAGGCTAGCCGCCTACGGCGCCCCCCTCTGTCCTGCCGGACATCTCCCCCACGAGGGGGGAGATTGGCAGCTCTGGCGCCTCACTTGTCCCAGCGACGTTGGAGACTGACGAAAGCGGTCGCGACGCCCAATCTCCCCCCTCGTGGGGGAGATGTCCGGCAGGACAGGGGGGGGCGCGAAGGAACGCTACCTTGCCCTCCTAAATCCCGCTCCCCAGAGAACCGTCGATGACCTCCCCCGATCACATCATCGTCGGCAGTGGCATCAACGCGCTGGTGTGCGCGGCGATGCTTGGCGGCAAGGGGGCGAAGGTGCTCGTGCTGGAACGCAACGACCGCATCGGCGGCTGCATGCGCACCGAGGAGATCACCGCGCCCGGCTTCATCCACGATGTGATGGCGACGACCTTCGTGCTGTTCATCACTTCGCCAGCCTTTGCGGCGCTTGGTGCTGACCTTGCGCGGCACGGCTTGGAGTTCTGCCACGCGGTAACGCCGACCGGCGTGCTGCGGCCGGACGGCAGCCATGCGGTGCTCAGCACCGACCGCGCCGCCAATGTCGCGGCACTCAACGCAATCGCCGCGGGTGATGGCGACCGGCATGCCGAGGATGTCGGCGGCATCGAGCGCAATGCAGGCCTGTTGTTTGGCCTGCTCGGCGGCAGCTTGTGGTCCTATCCGACGGCAAAGCTGCTGGCGGGCGACGCCTGGCGGCGCGGTCCGCGCGGCCTTGCCGCCTTCCTTGGTGAGGCCCTGGTGCCGGCGCGCGGCTGGCTGGAAAGCACTTACCGGTCCGAAACCATCCGTGCGCTCTGGGCGCCCTGGGTGCTGCATGCCGGGCTTGGCCCGGAAGATGCCTTTTCCGGCCAGATCGCCAAGGTGATCGCCTTCGCGCTGGAGGCGGCAGGCGCGCCGATCGTCAAGGGTGGGGCGAAGTACCTGCTGTCGGCTTTCGAGGCGCTTATCATCGAGCGCGGCGGCGTCATTTCCACAGAATCCGACGTTGCCTCCATCATCCTGGCCGGCGGCCGCACCACCGGCGTGCGGCTGGCCTCGGGCGAGACGGTCCATGCGAAAAAGAGCGTCATCTGCTCGGTCACGCCGACGCAGCTCTATGGCCGCCTGCTCGGCACGGATGCTCCCAAAGCCGATACCGAGGCGACGAAGAAATACCGCTACGGCAAAGGCAATTTCCAGATCCATTACGCCCTCGACAAGCCGCCGACGTGGCGCGGTAAAGGGCTGGATAAGGTGGCCCTGCTGCATCTTACACCCGGGCTGGATGGCGTCTCGAAAGCCTGCAACGAGGCAGCGCGCAGCATGCTTCCCGAGGTGCCGACCATCTGTGTCGGCCAGCCGCACGCGCTCGACCCGTCGCGCTGCCCCGAGGGCAAGGCGATCCTGTGGCTACAACTGCCCGAGGCGCCGCGCCACATCAAGGGCGATGCCGCCGGCAAGCTGCAGGCGCCGGCCGACGGGCAGTGGACGACCGAGTTGCGCGAGGCCTATGCCGATCGCGCCGAGGCGATTCTCGCCAGCCATATTGACGGCTTCAGGGACAGCGTCATCGCGCGTCGTGCCTATTCGCCGGCCGATCTCGAAGCCATGAACATCAATCTGGTCGGCGGTGACCCCTATGGCGGTTCATCCACCATCGACCAATCGTTTCTGTGGCGACCGTTCAAGACCAGCCGCAACAATCAGACCGGTATCGAAAACCTCTACCATATCGGCGCCTCGACCCATCCGGGCGCCGGCCTTGGCGGCGGCTCCGGCTTTCTCCTGGCGGGGAGGCTGTGATGGAACAGAAGCTTGGCGAAAAGCGCCAGCGCATTTCCACCCTGGGCCAGATCGGCCTGCAGCAATTCGCGCCCTATCTGATGAACCGCATCATGGGCCGCTACAACGCCACTTTGCGCGACGATTTCCGCAAGCAGGGCCTGACCATTCCGCAGGTGCGGACGCTTGCGGTGCTGTCGGTCGCCGACGGTGTCACCGTCAACGACCTCTCGGTCTACACTGTCATCGAGCAGTCGACCTTGAGCCGCACGCTCGACACGCTGGAGGGCCAGGGCTTCGTGCGGCGCGAGCAGGGGGTCGCCGACAGCCGTATCCGCCACGTGTTCCTCACCGACGAAGGCCGGGCCGAGTTTACCCGCGCCTGGCCGGCCATGCATGACGCGTTCGAGGCGATGTTCGACGATGTCGACGATGCCGAATACGCCGCATTGATCGCGACGCTGCAGAAGATGCTGAAGAACATTCGCAAGCACGACATCTGATGCATGTCGCCCAAAAGTGGACCCGGTTTTGGGGAAACGACATGCATAAACAGGGACTCTAGATTACCCGCCGCCGGCTGTCGGCGACAACCGAAGGAGGCAGAGATGGCCGAACGGTCTTTTGCCAAGGAAGTCGAAAAACTCAGGCTCGGCGCCGGTGAGGAATTCGCCGGCGAGGGTATCCTCGCCATCACCAAGGCGCTGCTGCAATGCGGCGTCGGCTATGTCGGCGGCTACCAGGGCGCGCCGATCAGCCATCTGATGGACGTGCTGGCCGACGCGCAGGACATTCTGGGCGAGCTTGGCGTGCATTTCGAGGCCAGTGCGTCGGAAGCGACCGCCACCGCCATGCTGGCAGCATCCGTACATTATCCGATCCGGGGTGCCGCGACCTTCAAGTCCACAGTCGGCACCAATGTCGCCTCCGATGCACTCGCCAATCTCGCTTCCGGCGGTGTCACCGGCGGCGCCCTGATCATCGTCGGCGAGGATTACGGCGAGGGCTCCTCCATCATGCAGGAGCGCAGCCATGCCTTTGCCATGAAGAGCCAGGTCTGGCTGCTCGACCCACGCCCGAACCTGCCCTCGATCGTCAAGGCGGTGGAGGACGGCTTTGAGCTGTCCGAAGTTTCCAACACGCCGGTCATGCTGCAGGTGCGCATCCGCTGCTGCCATGTCCACGGCCATTTCATCGCCAAGGACAACAAGCGCCCGCCGATGACCGTGGCCGATGCGCTTTCGGCACCGCGCCGCGACACCGGCCGCATCGTTCTGCCGCCCGCCTCGTTCCTGCACGAGAAGGAGAAGGTGGCGAAGCGCTGGCCGGCGGCGGTGGAGTTCATCGCCAAGAACAAGATCAACGAATTCTTCGGCTCGGATCATGGCTCAGTCGGCATCGTCATGCAGGGCGGCATGTACAATTCCGTCGTCCGCGCCCTGCAGCGTCTCGGCCTTGCCGACACCTATGGCGAGACGGACGTGCCGCTCTATGTGCTCAATGCCGTCTATCCGCTGATCGACGATGAGTTCCTGTCCTTCTGCGAAGGCAAGCAGGCCGTGCTGGTCGTCGAGGAAGGCCAGCCCAACTACATCGAACAGGCCTTTGCCGCGATGCTGCACAAGGCCGGGCGCGGCACCAGGCTGGTCGGCAAGGAGCATCTGCCGATGGCCGGCGAGTATACCGGCCAGGTCATGCTCGACGGCATCGGCGCCTTCCTGCGCGCCGAGGCGCCGCATTTGCTGCCGGGTGAGGTGCGTGCGCCCAACAAGGTCGGCGAGGGGGTCGACACCGCTGATCTGATCAACGTCGTGCCGGGTCGTCCGCCGGGCTTCTGCATCGGCTGCCCAGAGCGGCCGATCTTTGCCGCCACCAAGCTGGTCGAACAGGAACTCGGCAAGCATCACATCGCCTCCGACATTGGCTGCCATCTGTTTTCGATCATGCCGCCCTTCGAACTCGGTGCCACCACCATGGGCTATGGGCTGGGGCCGGCCTCGGCCTCGGCGTTCAATTCGCCCGATGCCAAGCGCCGCTCGATCTCCTTTGTCGGCGACGGCGGCTTCTGGCACAACGGCCTGACCTCCTCGATCGGCAATGCGGTTTTCAACAAGAATGACGGCGTCATCGTCATCGTCGACAATTTCTATTCCGCCGCGACCGGTGGGCAGGACATTCTGTCATCGCGCGCCGGCAACAAGACCAAGTCGACCAAGCATCCGATCACCGAGGCGGTGAAGGGGATGGGCGTCAAATGGCTGCGCCATGTCGACCGCACCTACGATGTCGGCAAGATGCAGGACACGTTGCGCGAAGCGCTGACGACGGAGGAGAAGGGGCCGAAGGTCATCGTCGCTTCCTCCGAATGCATGCTCAACCGTCAGCGCCGCGAGATGCCGCTGGTCGACAAGGCGATCAAGGGCGGCGAGCGCGTGGTGAAGCCGAAGTTCGGCGTCGACGAGGACATCTGCACCGGGGATCATGCCTGCATGCGGCTGTCCGGTTGCCCGTCGCTGTCGGTGAAGTCGCTCGATGATCCACTGCGTGACGATCCGGTCGCCAGCATCGACCAGAACTGCGTCGGCTGCGGCAATTGCGGCGAGGTCGCCGACGCCGCGGTGCTCTGCCCATCCTTCTACCGCGCCGACGTCGTGCACAACCCCAGCCGCTGGGACCGGTTTGTGGAAACCGCGCGCCGCGCCGTGATCAACCTGTTGCAGCGCCGCCGCGAAAACCGGCGCCTGACCTTCGCCGATGCTTGACCAGGCCTCACCCATGCGCCCGAAGGCGGGCGCCACCGAAGACGAACGCGTGATAAAACTCGCGGTACTGGCGGTTGGCGGCCAGGGCGGCGGCGTGCTGGCTGACTGGATCATCGACGTTGCCGAACGCAATGGCTACGTCGCGCAATCGACTTCGGTCGCCGGCGTCGCCCAGCGCACCGGCGCCACGATCTATTATATCGAAATGGCTCGCGACACTGGCCGGCTGCCGGTGTTCGCGCTGTCGCCTTCGCAGGGCGATGTCGACATCCTGATCGCCGCCGAACTGATGGAAGCCGGCCGCGCCATCATCAGGGGCTTCGTCACGCCCGAGCGCACGACGCTGATCGCCTCTTCGCACCGCATCGCAGCCGTATCGGAAAAGATCGAACCGGGCGACGGCCGGGCCTCTTCGTCCAAGGTGCACGCGACGGCCGAGGCCGCGTCCAAACGCTTCATCGCCTTCGACATGGAAGAGATCGCCGCCGCCAACGGCTCGATGATCTCGGCCAGCCTGCTTGGCGCGCTGGCCGGATCCGACGCGCTGCCGTTCGCGCGCGAAAGCTATGAACAGGCGATCGGTGCCGGTGGTCGCGGCGTCAAGGCCAGCCTTGCGGCCTTCGGCGCCGCGTTTGATCGTGCGCGCGGCACGGCGGCGCCGGCGCCAAAGCCGGCTGAACCGGCGATTGTCGAATCCGCTTTGGGGGCTGGGCGGGTCAGTGGCCCGCGAAACTTGCTGCAGGGCTGGCAGGCGCTCGCCGCCCGTATCGACCTGATGCCCCTGGCGGTGCGCGACATGGCGCTCAGGGGACTGAGGAAGGTCGTCGACTATCAGGACATCGCCTATGGTGGCGAGTATCTTGACCGGCTGGACAAGGCCGTCGCGCTGGACAGCGCCGACCATGCCCACGCGCTGTCCATCGCCGCCGCCAAGCATCTGGCCAATGCAATGTGCTACGACGACATGATCCGCGTCGCCGACCTGAAAACACGCTCGACGCGTGACAGGCGTGTGCGCCGCGAGGTCGGCGTCAAGGGCGGCTCGATCCTGCAGGTGACCGAATATTTCCATCCCCGCATCGAGGAGTTCTGCGGCACACTGCCGGCGGGGCTGGGCAGCTACATCGAGAACCGGCCGAAACTCGCCGCCTTCCTCGACCGTCGCATCAATCATGGCCGGCGCATCCGCACCGACAGCTTTGCCGGCTTTGCCGCGCTGTGGTTCATCGGCGGCCTGCGCCGCTGGCGCCGCCGGCTGCTGCGCCACAAGGTCGAGACCGCGCATCTTGAACGCTGGTACACGCTGGCGCTTGGCTACGTGCCGGCCGACTATGCACTGGCCGTCGAAATCCTCAACTGCCGCCGGCTGATCAAGGGCTACAGCGACACCCATCTCCGCGCCCAGTCGAAATTCGACCGCGTGCTGTCGGCGCTTCCCATGCTCGAGGGCCGTACCGACGCCGCCGACTGGATCCGCCGTTTGCGTGAGGCCGCCTTGAAGGACGAAAAAGGCGACATGCTCGACGGCGCACTGAAGACGGTGGCGACCTTGGATCAAAATCCCGTCGATTGAGGCGTGCCAACGGGCGCCGCACCGATGTCACCGGCTACTCCTCTGGCGTACATAGCGCGCGCGAGGCTTATCGTTGGTGATGCACATTCCTTTCGAGACCGGGTTCCGTGGTCCAACCTTCCTTCATGAATAATGAACGTCGTTCATTTTTCTCTTGAACATTGTTCATGATGTGATAAAGTCCTTTTATGAACAACGTTCATTTCAGGATGGCCGAAAATGCTGAAACAGCTTGGCATGTGTACCACAACCCGTCTCTTCCGTGGGTTCAAACATCGGCTGCCGGAGCCAAGCATGGGCATGAACCGCAGCAAGGAAGTTTAACCAGCTCACTGATATTGCTGGGATCGAAACAGCGCCTGCAACCCGCAGGGCCCTCTGGCGAACAGCCACCGGGTTCCGCCAAATGGACATCGCCATGAACACTCATCTCATGTTGTCGCGGCGCTTCGCGCCTCTGTTCTGGACGCAGTTCCTGTCCGCGTTCAACGACAATTTCCTCAAGAACACGCTGGTGTTTCTGATTCTCTTCACCTTGGCCGCCGACCAGGCGGCCTCGCTGGTCACGCTCGCCGGGGCCGTCTTCATGGCTCCTTTCCTGCTCCTGTCGGCCCTGGGCGGCGAGATCGCCGACCGGTTCGACAAGGCCCTGATCGCCCGCCGGCTGAAATTCGCGGAGACCGCCGCCGCTGCAGTCGCCGTCATTGGCATCGCGCTGTCGTCGATCCCGGTGCTGATGACGGCATTGCTCATGTTCGGCATCATCTCGGCGCTGTTCGGACCGATCAAGTATGGCATCCTACCGGATCATCTCGAGCGCAAGGAATTGCCACGCGCCAATGCCTGGATCGAGTCGGCGACCTTCGCCGCCATCCTCGGCGGCACCATCGCCGGCGGCGTCGTCTCGGCCGATGGCATCGGCGTCTGGATCTTCGGGCCGATCATGATGATCCTGTCAGTCGGCTGCTGGTTCGTCAGCCGCTACATCCCTTCGACGGGTTCGGCTGCTCCCAGCCTTGTCATCGACAGGAACATCTTTCGCTCGACCTGGCGCCAGGTCAGCGAATTGCGCACCGATACACGCATCTGGCGCGCCGGCCTGATGACCTCCTGGTTCTGGCTGATCGGATCCATCATCCTTTCGATCCTGCCGACGCTGGTCAAGGATTCGCTCGGCGGCGGAGAAATCGCCGTCACCGCCTACCTCGCCGTGTTCGCCGTCTCGATCGCTATCGGTTCGGCCATTGCCGCATGGATGTCGCAGGGACGTGTCGTGCTCTTGCCGGCCCCGGTCGGCACGGCGCTGCTTGCACTGTTCGGCCTCGATCTGGCCCGGGTCATCTGGAGCATGCAGCCGTCGCCGAGGGCCGAGACCCTTGCCATGTTCTTCGCCGGGCCAAACACTATCCATGTCGCCATCGACCTCGCCGGCATGGCCATCTCAGCAGCCTTTCTCGTGGTGCCGACCTTTGCCGCCGTGCAAGCCTGGGCGCCCGAGGCGCGCCGCGCCCGCGTCGTCGCCGCCGTCAGCATCGTCAATGCCGGCTTCATGACCGTGGGCGGCATACTCGTCGCCGCGATCCAGGCCGCGGGCGTTTCCACTGGAGGCATTCTGTTCGGCCTCGTCGCGGCCAACGCGGTCGCTGCCTGGCTGATGCTGAAATTCTTGCCGACGAATCCGTTTCGCGACTTCGTCTCCATCCTCTTCCGCGCCTTCCACCGCCTGGAGATCGAGGGGATGGAAAACCTCAAGGCGGCCGGCAAGGCACCCATCCTGGCGCTCAACCATGTCAGCTTCCTCGATGGCCCGTTGGCGTTGACGCTGACGGATGAAGAACCGGTCTTCGCCATCGACTACACCATCGCGCAGGCCTGGTGGATGAAGCCTTTCCTGAAACTGACCCGCGCGCTGCCGCTCAATCCGGCCAAGCCGATGTCGACCCGCACGCTGATCAAGATCGTGCAGAATGGCGATCCGCTGGTCATCTTCCCCGAAGGCCGTATCACCGTCACCGGCGGCTTGATGAAGGTCTATGACGGCGCCGCCATGGTGGCCGATAAGACCGGCTCGATGGTGGTGCCGATCCGCATTGAAGGGCTGGAGAAAAGCCCGTTCTCGCGGCTGACGTCGCAGCACGTGCGCCGTCGCCTGTTTCCGAAGGTCAAGGTAACCATACTGGAGCCGGTCAAGCTTGAAGTGCCGCCGGAACTGAAAGGCCGCCAGCGCCGCGCCGCGGCCGGTGCGGCACTTTATCAGGTCATGTCCGATCTCGTCTTCCGTACCCAGGATATCGACAGGACGGTGCTGGAAAAGATCATTTTGACGGCGAACGAACGCGGCATGAAACGGCTCGCCGTGCAGGACCCCGTCACCGGCTCGCTGAGCTATGGCAAGCTGCTGACGGCGGCGGCCGTGCTTGGCGAGAAATTCGAGACGCTCTATGCCGGCCAGCGGACGCTCGGCATCATGCTGCCCAACGCCAACGGCTCTTGCGCCACACTGCTTGGCGTGATGTCGGCGGGCAAGGTGGCGGCGATGATCAACTTCACCGCCGGTGCGGCCAACATCCTGTCGGCCTGCAAGGCGGCCGAGGTGCGCACCGTGCTGACCTCGCGTGCCTTCGTCGAACAGGCCAAGCTTGGCGCCGTGGTCGAGGAGATGGGCCGTTCGGTCGACATTGTCTGGCTGGATGATCTGCGCGCCACCATCGGCCTCAAGGAAAAACTGCTCGGCCTGTTGCGCAAGAGCACGCCGCGCGTTGCCCGCAAGGCCACCGACCCGGCGGTGATCCTGTTCACCTCCGGGTCGGAAGGCACGCCAAAGGGCGTGGTGCTCACCCACCGCAACATCCTGGCCAATGCCGCGCAGGCCGCATCCCGTATCGATTTCCACTCGGGCGACAAGGTGTTCAACGTCCTGCCGATCTTCCATTCCTTCGGCATGACGGCCGGCACGGTGCTGCCGCTGATCTCGGGCGTGCCGATCTTTTTCTATCCGTCGCCGCTGCACTACCGCATCGTGCCGGAACTGATTTACGCATCGAACGCAACGATCATCTTCGGCACCGATACGTTCCTCAGCGGCTATGCCCGCACCGCGCACCCGTACGATTTCCGTTCGATACGCTATTGCTTTGCCGGCGCAGAACCGGTCAAGGCGTCGACGCGCATGACCTATATGGAAAAGTTCGGCGTGCGTATTCTCGAAGGCTATGGCGTTACCGAGACCGCGCCGGTGATCTCCATCAACACGCCGATGTACAACCGTTCCGGCACCGTCGGCAAAATCATGCCTGGTATGGAGTATCGTCTTGATCCGGTGCCTGGAGTCGACGATGGCGGACGGCTCTATGTACGTGGACCAAACGTCATGGCGGGCTATCTGCGCGCCGAGAAGCCGGGCGTGCTCGAACCTCTCCCGGACGGCTGGCATGACACCGGCGACGTCGTCTCCATCGACGAGGGGGGCTTCATCACCATTCGCGGCCGCGCCAAGCGTTTCGCCAAGATCGGTGGCGAGATGATCTCGCTCGCCGCCGTCGAGGTGCTGGCGGGCGAGTTGTGGAAAGGCTCGCTATCGGCGGTCGCTTCCGTGCCGGATGCACGAAAGGGCGAGAAGCTCATTCTCATCACCGAGGCTCCCGGCGCCACGCGCGCCGAGTTCCTGAACTTCGCCAAGACGAACGGTGCCATGGACTTGATGGTGCCCGCCGAAGTGCGCGTCGTCCACAAAGTGCCGGTGCTCGGCTCCGGCAAGGTCGACTTCGCCGGCGTGACCGGACTGGTGCGTGGCGAGGATGCCGCCAAGGTCGAGGCCGCCTGATCACGGGTGACGGCGAGACGACGCCGCGATGAAAATCGCGGCGTCGTGAGCGTTTCAGACAATCAGGTTCGTCATCGGCTTCACTGCCGACGACTCCGGAAACACCTTGTCAGAAAGCACGGCGGCGGAAAGACCGAATTGGTCGGCGAGCAGGCCCTTCAGGACCCCTCTGACATCGCTAGTCGGTGCAAGATCGCGTTGCTCATGGAGCTGAGCCGGCTTCAATCCCGGCCAGTCGGCGATGACGCGACCGCCCTTGATCGCGCCGCCCGCGAGCAGCACCACCGTGCCGGTGCCGTGATCGGTGCCGACCGTGCCGTTAATCTGCGCCGTGCGCCCGAACTCGGTGATGGCGACGATCGCAGTGTCCTTCCAGCGCTCGCCAAGCCCCTTCTCGAATTCCTCGAAGGCACCGTCGAGACCACCGAGCAAGGTGGCAAGCCGGCCGGTCGCGCCGCCCTCATTGACATGCGTGTCCCAGCCGTCGAAGGCCAGGGCGGCAACCCGTGGCCCATCATCGGCCGCGATCAGCTTGGCGGCACCTTGTGCGGCCTGCCGCATCCCGGCAGCGCTGTCGAGGCCGCCCTTCGGGTTCATCGCCTTGGGACCCATCTGGTCGTCGAGCGCCATCCGGTCGGCATCGAGGCCTTTTTGCAAGGCCACCGCCAGCGCGGGATCGCGATGCTGGTAGAGATCGAGCACCCGTGCCGCCAGGTCACTGGCCGGAGCCGGCAAGGATTGCGGCGCCCAACCGAGCACCGGAGCCGCACCGCGGATCACAAGGGGCGTCGACGGCCCGACGGCCAGCCCGCTGAGCGTCGCCACGCGAGCGCCGGCCGGCAGGCTCACGAGCGCCCGGTTGAGCCATCCGGTGGCGACATGGCCCGGACCGGCATAGCCGCTTTCCAGCACATCCTGCCCGTCGAAATGCGAGCGTTCCCGGTAGCCTGTCGCGGCCGCATGCACCACCGCAGCCTGCTTATCCCTGAACAGCCGCGCGAACACCGGCATCGCCGGATTGACCGCGAAGAAACCATCGAGCGGCAGCGCCGCGTGCGGGCCGGTGAGCGACAGCGCGATATCGCCGTGCAGGCCGGCATAGTCCGGATCGCCGACCGGGCCGACGGCCGACAGGCCGTCGAGCGCGCCGCGCAGCACGATAACGATCAGGCGCGGGTCGCGATTGTCGGCGGCACGGGCGAAGCGGGGCAGATAGGCCCACGCAAACAGCGCGCCGCCGGTCATCAGCATGGCGCGGCGGGAAGGATGAGGTGTTTCACACAGCAGGCTCATGACTTTGTCTCCATGGGAGTTGTCCGCGCTGGCGCTATCGTCGCTGGAATTCGGGCGCCATCAGCAGCAGCGCCAGGCCCTGTTGCCTGGATTCGGCGCGGGCGACCGCTTGCCGTGTCTCCGGCGAGGCGGAGGGCCCGATGATGGCGTCGAGCATGTCGTCGGGATTGCCGATGTCGTTGACCTGGCCGGCCGCCTGCCAGGCGATGTCGAGGCGGATCTTCATGCCTTCGGCCGACGCCCAGCTGTCTGTCTGGTCGGAGAAGCCGTTCGGTCCCGGCGGCTGCCAGAGCGGCTCGCCCAGCGCGCTCAGCCATCTGAGCGACTGGCCGGGAGCGTTCGCCGGACCGGGGCCGGCTGCTCTGCGGATGGCGGCGACGTAGTCGAAGGGCGAGCGCATCTTGGTCAAGGGCATCGACCACGCCTCGGGCATGTCGATGAGCGCCGCCGCCAATGCCCTGAGATTGCCATCGCTCCTGGTGAACACCTTGGCGAGACGCGCGACCGCCGCCGGTGGCGGCTCGTCCGATATGAAGTGTCGGGCGAGCTTGGTGGCGATGTGCTGCGCCGTCGCCGGATGGCGGGCGATATCGCTGATCGCGGCCTCGGCCTGGCCCATGCCGGCGGCCGGATAGGTCTTGCCCAACAGCACCGCGTCGCCAGGTTCATGTGCGTTGGCGTTGAAGACCGAACTGCCGGGCTCGCCAAGCCGTCCTTCCCATCCGGCCATCATCCAGCCGGTCAGGATGCGGGCGAAGCTGGTGACATCGGCTTGCGTGTAACCGCTGCCGACGCCCAGCGTGTGCAGTTCCAGGATTTCGCGGGCGAGGTTCTCGTTGAGACCGCGCTGACGCTTCCTGCCGGCGCGGGAGTCCGGGCCGATCGACTGCTGGTTGTCGAGATAGAACAGCATCGCCGGGTGCCGTTCGACCGCCATCAGCATGTCGGCGAAACGGCCGAGCACGAAGGGACGGATCGCTTCCCGCTCGAAGGCGCCGGCGCTGGCCCGCACGATCGGCCCCTTTGCCGCCGAGACACAGAAATGGTTCGACCAGAAATAGACAAGACGTTCGACGAAGCCGACCTCGGCTTGCAGAGCTTTGTCGAGGCGCGCCTTGGCCTCGGCCCGGAACAGTTCAGCCTCGACCCTCGGCACCGCCGGCTTTGCGGGCGGCTGTGCTGACGGCATCTGCGATGCATCGGCTTTGGCCGTCCGCTCTGCCATGAGATTGCGCTCGAGCTTGCGCTGCATCCTTGCCGCCATGCTGGCCTGGATGGCTGAGGTGCTTCCCTTCAGTCCCGCATAGGCAGGATCGTCGAGCGATATCAGGGCAATGTCGGGCGCCTTGAGTTCAGCCCTCAAGGCGGCGCGTGCGTCGCCGGCAAGTTTGTCGCGGCCTCCCGATCGCGCGCCAAGTCCAAAGCGGTTGAACGCAACCAGGATCTCATCTTGCGTGGTTTCTGGACCCGGGACAGCCAAACTGAACCCTCCATCTTTCGGAGCGCATGTGGACGTGCGGGCTCCGGTCAACCCATCCGGCGTCGCCGGTGGAGAGGGCCAGGCATTTGCGCCTGGCCCAGCAGCGCCTACCAGCGGTGCCAGCGATGCCAGTGGCGATGCGGGTGCCAGACGTAGAATGGGCCATGCACATAGTGCGGCCGCACCACGACACGGTTCGGGACACAACGGCCCCAGCGGTTCGGGTGCCAGCCGATCCCGCAGCCCCAGCGGACATGCTCTACCAGCGCGGGCGCGCCCGGTTGGGTGACGGATACGACCGGCATGGCATTGGAGGTGGCGGCGGTAGCGACTGTCCCGCCAACGGCAAGGCCGGCGGCGGCATATTTTATCAGACGGTTCATGATCGAACTCCGAGTGCTTCGAGTTGAAGATGTCCGGCCCGCAACAAGGGGCCGGACAGGCTTGACCCTTCAATTCGTTAAACGGCGCCGGAGCCTTTTTCCGTCGGTCCTTATGGCGATTTTTTTGGCGCGCCGGCCGCCTGGCGTTGCACATGGTGCAGCAGCGCTGTCGCCAGGAGGCTTCGATTCTGCGGCGATGTATTCGCCGCAAAATCGACGATGGCCTGTTCAAGTCGCGTACGTACCGTCAAGTCGGCGTTGCGCGCCCGCTCCAGGGCGGCGGACAAAGCCGCCGTATTCACGACGGGCTGCTGCAACAGGTCGGCAGCCTCCTGCCTGGCCTGCTGACCGTCCAGAATGACCTGGCGGGATTCCATGCGGACCTGGCGCAGCGCCTTGCGGAATGCCTTGCGGTCCTGTTCCGGAAGCCTTCCGCCGGCCGTTTCCAGCGAGTAGCCCGCGCCTGCCCTGGCATTTCTCAGCCACGCCGCACCGCTGATAAATGCGCCTGCAAGAAAGACGTTCAGCACAACCGAGACGATGACAAGGCGGCGGACCCAACGCGTACTCATAGATTTTCCTCGCCATTGTCGGCATCCGCGCCCGCATCGCCGAAGGCCGTCGCATTGGCGTCGAGCACGTAGTGGTCGGGCTGGGCTTCGGGTGTGACGACGGTCACTAGGGCCAATCCGGCCACCGCACCGGCCAGGCCGATGCCGGTAAGTCCCAAGCCCAGCCACCAGAACCGCTGACGCCGCCGCTGGACAAGGTGCCGGTCGGCGACGCGCAGGATGCTGCCGTGCAGCGCCTTGCCGGGGGGCTGGACGCTGTAGCTGTCGAGCAGGGTGTCGAGTGTGCCGGCATGTCGCGAAATGGCTTGGCCCGCCTCGCTTGGAGCAAAGGCCGCGGCGGCTTCGCGCTCCGCTTCCGGCCAGCGACGCAAATCGCCGCCATAGGCTTCGGCCAGCGCCGCGAAGCGCTTGGCATCCATTGCCGGGCCGTCTTCGATGTCTTCAGTCATTTGCTTTCCCCTTGCCCCTTGGCGCCGCGTGCTCACGCGGGTTGGAAACGACAGCGACCCGCCCCCACCGGACGCCCGCAAAGCGCGATGAATGTTCGGCATCCATGGTCGCGCCTTTGTCAGTCATGGACGCTATCCTTGGCCAGAATCGTCTGTAGGGCCCGCCGGCCGCGCGAAAGCAGGCTCTCCAGGGCATCGATGCTGATCTCCAGGGTCGCGGCCGCCTCGATATTGGACATCTCCTGATAGTAGACCAGGATAATCGCTTCGCGCTGGCGTGGCGCGATCGCCTGCAAGGCGTGCTCGACCCGATGCGTCTCTTCCCGGGAATCGGGAAGCGGGGCCGGATCCGCCACGTCCGGCAAATCGTCGGTCACCCATTCGCGGCGCCGGCGCAGCCGGTCGTAGCAAAGGTTGAGCGTCACCCGGTGGATCCAGGTATCGAAGCGCGCACCGCCGCGCCGCCAGCTCGAGGCATGACGCCAGATCCGCACGAAGGTTTCCTGGGCGACATCCTCGGCCTCCGCTGCGTCGCCCAGCATGCGAGCGGCCAGCGACAGGATACGCGGCAGCTTGCGCGCGACGAGCGTCCGCACTGCCGCTGGATCGCCAGCACCGACCCGACGAACCAACTCCTCGTCCGGATCGGCGCTCATCTGCCGGCGCACTCCCGATGTTCATCACGCGTCATGGCCTCTTGGTCATTGCTCCGGCTTGGGAGCGGATTTGTGGCCTGGCATCTCGTCGGCCTTGAGGACGCCGTCGCCATTCTTGTCCAGTCTGGCGAAGCGCTTGGCGAAGAACGCGTCGAGCTCGGCGCGATCGATGAAGCCGTCATGGTTCGAATCGATGCGCGAGAAGGATTTGGCGGGGTCGCCCTTGATGTTTCGCTTGGCCTGGAAGGCCTCCCACTCCAGCAGGCTGATCTTGCCGTCACCATCCGTGTCGGCGGCCATGATCGCCTTCTCCCGCCGCTTCTGGAACTTGGCCAGCGTAAGATCGGACTTGGCCTTGGGCGCGGCAGCCGGCGGTGTGGCAGGGGCAGGGGCAGGGCGTGCTCACATCACTGCCGATGAT